>NZ_PDDM01000020.1 GCF_002914585.1 Pseudanabaena sp. BC1403 | reverse complement strand
GTGACAATTAGTGCTTTCGTTTTTTCTCTCTTCTCTCAACCAGACAAGTTAGTTGTCGCGACTGGTCAAGTTAATTGTCGTCTAATACTCCAGAACGACCGAAGCAGATTTTTAGAGTTGAGGTGATTAAACCCTTGGGACGCAACCGTAAGTTTCAGCCCATGTGGTTGGCTTGGTTGGGTAAAACTATGCCTGCTTTGGAGACTATGTGGTTAAAATATTTGCGTCGCTTTGCCCTAGAGCATTGGTATCGTTTTGCCAAGCAACGCCTACATTGGACTCTACCCCAGATTACCTCTACTCAGGCGGCTGAGCGTTGGAGTGCTTTGATGCCTTTAATGACTTGGCAACTTTGGTTCGCTCGTCTCGATTGTGTTGATTCTCCTTTACCTTGGCAGTCTCCTCAGGATAATCTTGCTCCTGGTCGTGTCGCTCAATCATTTGCGGTAATTATTGCCGCGATTGGTACTCCTGCAATCCCTCCTAAACTACGCGGTAAATCGCCTGGGCGCTCCAAGGGCGATCGCCTTCCTCCTCGTATTCGCTATCCGACTGTTAAAAAACACGCCTCAAAAAGAAAGAAAACTGAAAAGACTCCTGTGCCAACCCATCCAATTGCCATTTAGGTTCTGCTTCTCTTCTCAATTTTGAGCTGGATTTTGCTATTGCAAGCTCCTGCTCAATTTTCTCGTGTCTTTTGGTTCCTCTCTCATACCTGCCCATTAGTCCAAACTAAAGGAGTAAATCCAGTCTAGAAACTTTATTTGTTGCCGAAGCAATGCAAAACATCCAACGAATCAATCTTTTTGCAGATGGAGTTTGGACACTTCTGAGCCTGATAATTGTCTCAATAGGGATTCACGGCATTTGTTTAGTTCCTCGCATCAGAAGATAAACGAAAAAGCTAAAACAGGCTGTTAAAAACAAAAAAGGATGTGCAAAGCACATCCTTTTTTTGTTTTATTGATCGCTAATCGACTGTTCTTTTTGCGATCGCAGTTCTTGCGCCCTAATCCTTTGCCAGACTTTAAAGCAAGCATACGCCATCAATAAAGTACTAATCGCCGCATAGGTTCCCCCAGCAGGCATCCCTGAAACCGCCATCGCAATGCTGCCGACCCAGAGGGTGAGAGCATAGATAAATAAAACCGTGAGCCTTTTTGATACACCTGCCTGCACTAAGCGATGGTGCAAATGATTCTTACCTGCGGACATTGGCGACTCACCTCGCCTAATTCGCTGCAAAATTACCGCAGTCGCATCCACAATCGGCACTGCAAGAATCATGTAGGGCATAATCAGTGCCACCGTCGCCACTGCCTTGACTAGACCAATGACGCTCACACCTGCAAGGGTAAACCCCAAGAAATAAGCACCACCATCGCCCATAAAGATTTCCGCAGAACCTTTAGGCTTGAAGTTGTAGCGCAAGAAACCCAGACATCCCCCAGCTAGTGCCGCAGCAATCAAGGCTGCCGCAGGTTGCTGCATAAATAAACTAGTTATTAAAATTACGGCGGCTGCGATCGTGGTTACTCCTGCGGCGAGTCCATCAAGTCCATCCAACCAATTGATTGCATTTGCCATACCCGATAGCCAAACCATCGTAATTGGCAAGCTAAACCAACCAAATTTGATAATGCCAATAAATGGCACTGAGATAAAATCTATTCTCACGCCCACGCGCCATGCGGCAGCGGATACTGCTAACTGCGCAATTAATCTGGGCAATGGAGGTAAGTTAAACAGGTCATCAGCAAACCCAATTAAGAAAAATGCTGCGCCACCGATGGTTACGCCCCAAACTTCATATTCTCTAGTTTGCGGTAATATCCCAAAGTATCCTCCTACCCAAACTAGCAGCAAGGCGCTGACACTTCCCAAAAAAATTGCCACCCCACCTACACGCACAACTGGAGTTGTATGCATTTTACGGTGGTTAGGTTTGTCTACTAATCCTGCTTGAAGACCAAAATGTCGAATAATCGGCGTACTCAGCCACACCACGATCGCAGATACTGCAAAGGCGACCAAGTAAGGAATGGCAGTTGGATGCAGCATTACAAGAATAAAATTAATTATTGGAATTGAGCAGATTTATGCTGCAAGCATAACACTGGATTGGCTAAACGCAACTATATTAAAGCCAATTTTAAAAAGAGTGCTAGGCACTCTTTTTAAAATTGGCAATTCTCATTATGAAACAGATTTTGGTGTTTCCAGCACCTTTGGCGCTGGAAACACCAAAATCTGTTTTTGGAAAGCCCACATTAGGTCGGCTTTCCAAAAACAGGTTTTCATAATGAGAATTGCTGCTTTAAATTAGCTTTAATATCTTGTCAAAAATCGTGTTAAGATTATAAGCCGTGTGAAAAAATTTGATCATCAGTAAACGTTAGGCATTAGTTAATGAAAGTTGTTAGCTCCCTCAGATCGGCAAAAACTCGCCATAAGGACTGCAAAGTTGTGCGTCGTCGCGGCAGAATTTATGTCATTTGTAAGTCAAACCCAAAGTTCAAAGCTCGTCAAGGATAATCAACGATTTTGCGTTATTTATCGAAAAAAGGAAAAAGCCCGTCATATGACGGGCTTTTTCCTTTTTTCGATAAATATGAGATACAACACTTCTTGCTGTATCTCATATTTGGGCTTGCCTTGCTCTATGCAAGCATTCCTGTAATTTCTGCGCCAATATTTGTACATGTGGCTCACGGAACATTGACATATGATCGCCAGAAATAGTTTGGATCTCTAATCCACCAGCCGCCAAATCACCCCAACCAAGATCCCAATCTAGAGGCACAAATCCCACACCTTGGTCAGATTCCTGCGTATCAGCTCGAAATAAAGTTACCTTGTCAGGATAGGCTTGCATTACATAGTTTTTCATTGCCTCTGTGCCAGCCTTTTCTAATGAATCCTCGATCGCAGATTGACGTAAATAGATCGGTAGCTGCCATTGCAAACGTTGATAAAACCGTCGAATAAGTCTCTTTGTCCAATACTGATACCTGCCGCTTAGCCAGTCTTGCCATTCTGGAAACTTTTGAGAAAGATATGTAAAACCCATTTCTCTGAAGCTTTGATAATGTAAAAAAATTCGCTTGCGAAAAGGCTGCCTAACTATATTTGCGGATCTAATTTTGCCATCAAATAAAGCTAGTAAGGCGACTTTTTCACCTTGTGCATATAGCTGTTGAGACATCTCCCACACCACATGACTCCCCAGAGAAAACCCACCTAAGAAATAAGGGCCTTTGGGTTGCACTGTGCGCACCGCTTGAATGTAGTAAGCCGCTATTTCTTCGATACTGGTGAGGGGCGGATGGATGCCATCTATGCCTCTTGGTTGCAGCCCATAAAAAGGCTGATCTGCACCCAAATGTTTAGCAAGATCGGCATATATGAGTACATTGCCATGAATGCCAGAAATACAAAATAGAGGAGAGTGAATACCTTTTGCCCTAATTGGTACAAGGGTTGACCAAGATACACTTTGCTCCGTTGGTTCTTGCTGATCTAGTTGGCTCAACATCTTGGCAAGTTGAGCAATAGTTGGACATTGAAATAAAACAACCAGACTAAGATGGTATTTAAAAGCCTGCTCAATTTTGGCAAATAAGTTAACTGCAATTATCGAAGTTCCACCGAGATCGAAAAAATTGTCATCAATGCCAATGGGTTTCTTATCAAAAACCTTTTCCCAAATAGCGGCGAGTTTCTTCTCCATGCGATCGCGTGGAGCAACAAAATTGCTTTCTGAATCTCTTGCTAGTTTTGTCTTGGTTGGATTGGTTGTGAGTATGTCAGAAGATATTAAGGTTACTTCTGGCAGATTTGATTGAGAAGATGGATGCACCCAAAAAGACTGCCGCTCAAATGGATAGGATGGTAATGAGATTGGCTGTATATGCGAATTAGCGTATACACTACTCCAATCAACTTTTACGCCATTTACCCAAAGCTGAACAATCTGACAGCGTAGAGATTGATATACGTTGGCATCTAATTCTGGTAATGACGACAAATTGAAAACGATGTTCTCTAGGGTGAATTGGGGATAGTTTTGGAGAAGTTGACTAATCGCAACTCCCTGCTGAGTAAGAATTGTTTGAAGTGACTGTTTTTTATACTTTTTAGGACTTGCTTTGCCGCTAAACACTTGACTTGACTGGTGATCGCTAAGACGATCGCAAATGTATGCACTCAGATTTTGCTGTAAAGTATCGATCGGATTGGAGCCGATCGCATTTACCACGATCGCAAGGCGGTAGTTAAACTGCGATCGGCGCATTGCTGTAGCACATACTTGGGCGATCTCGACTTCTGGATGTTCTTGCAAAAAGTCATGATAATTAACTGCCATTTGCCGCAAAGCCTGTTCGGTCTTAGCGCTCAGAATCAAAACATGGCAAGCACAATTAATCGATGAATTTGGATTGAGAATAGAATCTGGAGGTGCAGATTCTAAAACAACATGGGCATTCGTTCCACCCATACCAAAAGCACTTATACCTGCGTATAGATTTCCCTCTAGAGGAAAAGGAGTAAGAACGGTCGGGACTTGGAAAGATAACTTCTCAAACTCGATATATGGGCTAGGTCGATCAAAATGTAAATGGGCTGGGATTTGGCGATGGTGCAAGGCTAAGGCGACTTTGATCAACCCCGCAATTCCTGAAGCAGTTTCTGTATGCCCAATATTCGTTTTCACTGTGCCAATTTGACATGATTTGTCAGCAGAATGATCTAAGGCGCTAGAGTTAAATACTCGTTCGATCGCTTTCATTTCCACGGCATCCCCTATCAGCGTGCCCGTGGCGTGCGCTTCGAGATAGTGAACTGTATGAGGATCAATCTCGGCTTGGTGATACGCGCGACGCAATAGTGATTCCTGTGCTTGGAGATTGGGAGCAGCGAGTCCATTACCTCGACCATTATGGTTAACGGCACTGCCACGGATCGTTGCATAAATGCGATCGCTATTCTTGAGAGCTTCAGACAAAGGTTTAAGAACGACAATTCCTACACCTTCAGAGCGAACATAACCATCGGCTGTTGCCGCAAAAGACTGGCATCGATGGTTTTTAGAAAGTAGTTCTGAGGATTCTGGAGATATGCCTAAATTGGCAAAGATATTTACCCCCCCTGCCAAAGCAAGGGAGCTTTGACCAGACCAAAGACTCTGGCAAGCTAGATCGACGGAAACTAATGCGGATGAACAAGTAGTATTGGTGGCGATACTTGCACCTTGCAAATCAAAGTAATGGGAAATGCGGTTAACGGCGATCGCATTACTTGTGCCAAAAGATATATAAGCGGTTTGGTCATTGCCTGCTTGCAAAAGTGCTTCATAACCATTTGCGGCAACGCCAATAAACACACCTGTTTGAGTGCCAGCAATTTGTTCTAACGTGAGGGCGGCATCTTCTAAGGCATCCCAACTCACTTCTAGCAATAGTCGCTGCTGTGGATCGATTACCTCTGCCTCACTAGGAGAAATTCCAAAAAAATCTGCATCGAATTGATCGACTCCATCTAGAAATCCGCCCCAGCTTCCATTGATAGCTTCAAGTGCATCGTCATCAAAGCTGCTAAAAGGATATAGTTGGCGACGATCGCTAGGCATGGGCGCGATCGCATCGACACCATCACGCAATAATTGCCAAAATGCTTGCACCCCATTGGCATGAGGGAAACGGCAGCCAATACCAATAATTGCGATCGGTTCTTTCATGATGCTGACAATCTCACGGACAAAGTTTTGAGACCTCTCAAAGTAATGCTTTCCCGCCACTGAAGATCGGAATTGCTAAAGTCTGTCAATGCTAAATGAGGATAACGCTGAATCAAACTCTTAATTGCAATCTGTCCTTGCACCCTTGCGAGAGCTGCACCTAAACAGTAATGCAGCCCGCCGCCAAACGGCAAATTATAATTATGGCGGTGAAAATTGATTTGGTCAGGTTCAGGAAAAGTTTTGCGATCGCGATTAGCTGCACCCAGACACAAAATGACTTTATCGCCAGCATGAATCGTTTTACCGCCATACTCAAAATCTTCAGTAGCAAGACGGGCAATCACTTGGACGGGGCTGTCATAGCGTAATAACTCCTCGATCGCTGCGGGAACTAAATCCAGATTTTGCTGTAATTCGGCTAAGGCTTGAGGATGCTGCAAAAGGGCTAGAACACTATTACCGATGAGACTTTTAGTGGTTTCCTGTCCCACAATTAACAGCATGATACAAAATCCTAAAATTTCGTCTTCACTTAGTTGCGTCCCCCGATCCCTTGCTGCCATGAGTTGCCCGATTAGCCCTGATGGTTTAGTTTCCATGAGGTTAATCAGATATTCTCGCGCTTCGATCGCAATTTCATTTTGCTTCTGATAGCCACTCAGAGACATCGGCTGATCGAATACAAAAAATAAATCGTAAGACCATCGCATTAACTTGTCATGATCTTCTAATGGCACACCCAGAATTTGAGTTACGGTCATCGCTGGCAAGGGTGCGGCAAAGTCAGTCATGACATCGATCTCACCATTATTTTGACTCGCCTTCTGCTCTGCTTGCGTAAGTAAGCGATCGACTAATTCTGCGATCGCTGGTCGCATGGTTTCAATCATCTGCGGCGAAAAAGCTTTTGCCACCAAACTCTTCAGCTTGGTATGGTGCGGTGGTTCTAGAAAAAATAGCCAGTTTTCGATAGTTTGTGCCAAGGCTTCAAAGTTACCCTGCTTGAGGTATTGGCTTTTTTGTCTTAACCGCATTGGCAAATCATCAACATGCAGTTGTGGGGCTTTGAGTAATGCATCAACATCATGATGGCGGGTGATTACCCAAGCTTGCATAAAGCTCCAATGAATTGGATCGTGCTGACGCAACCAATCATAAATAGGATAGGGATTAGCATGAAAATCTGGAGAAAATGGATCGAATTTGACCGAGTTCGTTGTCATACTAGTAGTGGTTTTCAAATGATTAGTAGCATTGCCCACCTTTGACCCAAATTTGTAAGGTTGCTCCTTCGCTGGAGGGCAACCTTACAAATTTGGGTTTGCAATTAATTATGATCATCTACTTACTTTAGTGTAATCAGATAAGCAGCTAGCTCGGCGATCGTGGGATATTCCCAAAACAAAGTTGGCATTAGTTGTTGCTTAAGCCAATCAGCTAAATCTGCGGTGAGGCTAAGCAAAACCGATGAGTCTAAGCCATGACGAGAGAGTGGCTCATCAATATCAATCTCATCTGGATCGAGGTTGGCAACTTGGCTAAGGCGAGTCACAATCCAGTCAGATATGGCTTCTTCGGTCAAAGAATTTCCTGATATTGATTCTGGGGTTTCTAGTATGGTGAGAGCATTTATATCTGATTGAGGTTGTGTCCACTGACCAACTATATCTAGGCTATTAACTAAAAATTTTTCTCGGCAAGCCTGACGTTGAATCTTTCCGCTTGAGGTTTTGGGGATGCTTGCTGGTTTGATTAGTGCGATCGCATATACGGAAATCTCATACTGCTCTGAAACTGCTTGACGAATTGAGGTGATGATCGCCTCAATATTGAGTTCACGTAATGCAGTACGCTCTACTTCTTGGACAATTACCAAACATTCTTGGCGATCGACATTGATCGAAAAAGCTGCTCCAGCGTCAATCCGCATTGCAGGATGACAGGTTTGGACGGTTAATTCAATATCTTGAGGATAATGATTGCGTCCCCACAGGATGAGCAAATCTTTGAGTCTTCCCGTGATAAAAAGTTCTCCGTCGCACACAAAACCTAAATCACCAGTCCGCAACCAATCTGCTGGATTACCCACAAGGTTTGCTTGAAATGTGGCTTTAGTCGCTTCGGGTTGCTGCCAATAGCCGAGAGCCACACTGCCACCCGATACCCAGATTTCACCGATGCGATCGGGATGGCATTCTGTATGTGTGTCTGGATCGACGATCGCAATTTTGGTATCCAACCATGCTTTGCCAACGCCTACAAAGTGTTTGGCATTCGGGGCAGTTTCGGCAACTGTGACAACCTGCTTTTGTTCGAGCGCTGGCGCGGCAATCACGCTATAAACTGGCTCTGCCTCAACATTACCACCCGAAATCATCAGTGTCGATTCGGCCATGCCGTAGCAAGGATAGAAAAATTTAGACTGGAATCCTAAAGGCTGAAACTTCGCTGCAAATTGTTCTAATGTCGATCGCCTAATTGGTTCTGCACCTGTATAAGCACTTTGCCAACTACTTAAATCGATTTGTGCCTGATTAATTTGGTCTTCACTAATTTTGCGGACACATAACTCATAGCCTTGATTGGGACCACCGCAATGGGTGGCTCGATAGCGCGAAATTGCTGCTAACCAACGCATTGGCTTTTGCAAGAAAGACGCAGGCGACATCAACACACCCAGAAAACCTGAATATATCGGCTGAATAATGCTATCAATTAGCCCCATATCATGAAAATTTGGTAACCAACTCACCGAAGCACTCTTTTGATCTAGTTCAAAAGCAGTCTGGATATAGGCGGAGTTGTGGAGTAGGTTTTGGTGGCTAACCACCACACCTTTGGGGCTGCCTGTCGAGCCAGAGGTATATTGCAAAAAAGCAATACTATCTAGCTTAATTTCTGGGTGTTGCCACTGTGCCGCCAGATCATCAGATAGGCGATCGCTTGCTATCCATTGCACAGATGGTAACTCTGGCAAACTCTGCCAAGCCTGCTTTAAGCTATCTAATAATGCTGATGTCGTTAGTACCACTGTAGGCTGAGCATCATTCACGATCGCCTGCAAGCGCGACTGCATCTGCCCCCGCTTGGGTGGGGCGACAGGAACGGCGATCGCTCCTGCATAGAGGCAACCAAAAAAGGCACTAATAAATTCAAGTCCTGATGGATAGCACAGCAGTACTCGCGAACCTGATGAAACCAGAGTTTGCAATTGCGCGGCGATCGCCCGTGCTTGTAAATCTAGTTCTCCATAACTGAGATGAACTGCATCTAATTCTCCATCTACCAAAAATGTAAATACAATCTGATTGGACTGATTTTGAGATCGCAATTGTAGACAATTTACTAAATCAGAAAAATTAGGATGGCTCATTTTGGCAGTTAGCTAAATTGTGGGACTGAATAATTTACAGCTAACAGAGATTGTACAGGTTCATACTATCTCCATCATTTAACTCTCACCTGAAAACGGATGAACCCATAGGAATTAGTAGGAGTACCTGATCCTGTAGCATTAGGGACATTGGTAGCTGCACCAAGTCGGACTAAGAGTGCACCGTCGGGATTTGTACTTCCATCGTTACAAGGCACTGGAGCATTAGTTACCGATACATTTGCCGCTATGAATTGACCTGCATCTGCATCTGGCACATTGTTGAGTGCAACTTTACCTGCGCCTAAAGTCGAATTTGTAGGATCGGGTAAAGGTAATGCTCCACCTGTAGTATTCCAACCCAGCAGAATTCCATTACCAGATCCATAGGTGTCAGGTTGGAAAATCGTATTCGCGGGGATGCGATCGCATAACTGTACATTTCTCGCTGGGATTGCACCATTAGATAGGAAGTAGATTGTATATTCTATTAATCCTCCAGGAGCAACACTTGAAATCGTCCCACCATTGCAAGGGGATGCTGTAGTACAGTCGATCGCCCCTCTTAAATATTGGGTATTAGCTGTGGGCCAATTGGTATCATTATCATTAGATGTGGCTGTATTTGCACCATCCACAAATCCAGTAATAGGAGTGCTGTTAATTGCTGTAATCCTTTTCACTAGATTAAGCCCTGGCACACCAGCGTTAGTAATGATGATTTGATAATCTTCAACTTCACCATTGCCCACAGCTCCATTAGGTGTCGCAGTAGTCAAAGCGCCATCACTAATACGGAAACGAGCGTAGGTATTACCCACAGTAGGTACAGTTATGCCTGTCCAGCTAAGGACAATATTTTGGGCGATCGCGCTACTTGGTACAGATGCAGTTTGAGCTTCAGTTGCCTCAAAATTACCATTTCGATTAAAGTCAACCCATCCTACTAAAGGTCTGTTCACTCCAGTGTTATTAAAGACATTAACTGTGACTGAGTAGGATGTGCTAGATGTGGTTAGGGCGGGGAAAGTGGCAACACCATCTTCATCATCAACACCGTTGGTATCGTCAGCATTAGCCGCCACATTTTGTAATAAGCCACTATCAGCATCAGGATCAATTGCCCCTAACCGAAGATTAGCGATAATTGTATGACTTGCACCACCGCTAGCACTAAGAGTTTCATAGTTATCCTGTCCTATACCTGCACCTGAATCTGGTGCATCACCATAGTCAATTGCATTAGTCACAACTAGTCGATAGTCTTCAACTTCACCGTTACCAATTAATCCATCGGGAGTAGCAGTAGTCAAGGTGGCACTATCACTTAGACGGAAATGTGCATAAAGAATATCGCCAGCAGTTAAGCCAGAAATTCCCGTCCATTGGAGCGGCAAATCTTGAGCGGTAGGACTAATAGCGATCGGCTGAATACCTGCTGTACCAGTGTCTGAGTCATAGGCTCTACCTTCGGTAACTTCAAACTGGCCATTTCTATTAAAGTCAATCCAACCCACTAAATAAGCTGGGGCTGCGGTATTGGTAACGTTGATGGTAGCTGTGTAAGAGGTCGTACTAGCGGTGATCGCAGGTAAGGTAACACCATCCTCATCATCGATACCTGTTGTATCGTCAAGATCGGCATTCGCGTTTTGTAAAGTACCATTATCAGCATCGTTAGTCGCACCAATTCTGAGAGTATTGACAATAATATGGCTGGCTCCTCCATTAGCTGCGGTAGTTTGATAGTTACCAATAGCAACTGCCGCAGTGGCATCAGGAGCATCACCATAGTCAACGGGATTAATCGCAACCAGATAATCTTCAACTTCACCGCTACCGATTAAGCCTGTAGGTGTGGCAGTGGTTAAAATTCCATTACTAATGCGGAACCGTGCGTAAGTATTGCCTGCCGTCAATCCACTCAACCCTGACCAAGTAAGAATAACGTTAGTACCATTGCTATTGTCAGCGACTGTTGCTGTTTGAGCTTCACCAACCTCAAACAGCCCATCTTGATCAAAGTCAATCCAGCCAACTAAAGTAGCTGGAGTACCGATGCTGTTAGTAACGTTAACTGTTGCACTGTAGCTAGTACTTGCAGTGGTCAAGGTATTTGTTAGAGTGACACCATCTTCGTCATCTGCCACACCTGTATTAGTGATGTCATCAGCATCAGCCGCCACACTTTGCAATGTGCCATTATCAGCGTCAGGAGCATTTGCGCCTAATCTCAAGTTCGTGTTAATCAGATGCGATGCTCCACTATCGGCACTTGTGGTGTTGTAATTTCCTATCCCCACGCCCACTGTTCCATCAGGAGCATCACCATAGTCTAGGGGCGAAGTTGCGCCAATGATAGTTAAAGCATAGTCTTCTACTTCACCATTTCTCTTACCGCCGATAAAATCACTAGTGGTTAAAGGATCGTTGTTAATCCGAAAACGTGCATAAGTGTTACCTTCGGCTAACCCTAATCCTCCCAATCCAGTCCAAGTTATATTGACGTTGCCATTGGTTCCTGTCGCGATTGGTGTTGGTTGGACTACACCTTCACCAGCCTCGAAACTGCCATTGCGGTTAAAGTCAATCCAACCAGCTAAGTAAGCATTGGCTCCAGATGTATTTTGAACTCTAATTGGAACAGTGTAAGTAGTATCAGTAGTTCTTAAAGAGTTAAAGCTAGTAACTCCATCTTCATCATCAGGTGCAACACCATTAATGTCATCACCATTAGCAGCAGCATTAGGCTGACCATTAGTATCTTTGTCGGTAACGGCCGTACCTAACCTAATGGTAGTACTAAGAATATGGCTAGCTCCTATCCCTTCAGTAGCACTATTAGTTCTATCAGTACCATAAGTATCTGGTGCATCACCATAGTCATTATCGTCACCATCAGAAATGATCGCTGGAATTGTACCTACGGCAAAACTCCCATAGACAAATGTATCAATATATCTGCGATCGCCCCAGCTACTATTATTAGCTCCTTGTGCGCCACCAGTAGAAGTCGTTCCCCAAGTGTGCCGACCTCCAGATAATCCACCTGGCAATGTGGTTGTACCTGCTGCGCCTAGAATTGTTTGGTCATCCCAATACACTAGAGTATTTGCGGTTGAAGATGGAGTTGTGGCTTGGTTGATTGTTAAACCAGTGCCGGGACCACTAGTTTCTACATCTCCCGCAACAAAGTGGTATTCTCCAACGATCGCTTTGACTTGAGCATTATAAGTTCCTTGAGGTACGATTACACCAGCATTATTTCTACCATTCCAAAGAGCGGAAACATTGCCAACAGCATCTGTATCGCCTCTTAACTGAACATCTCCTGCTCCATAAATGCCATCTTGATTGGTATCAACGATAATTTCATAAGTACCTGGAAGACTGGAGGTGAATCGAAAGAATCCTGAATCTTGGATTCCAGTAGTACCTCCTGGAGTAAATGTGTTATCTTCTCCAGCGCTATCTTCAAATCTTAAATTGGTGATAGTAGGACCTACCGTTGGGTTAACAAAAGTTTGATCGGGGTACTCAAGATACATTCTGTATTGTGGAGTAACACTATTACCTGAAATCGGAACGCTTAACCCTCGAACATTAGTACCCGCAATATTTGGCGAGTCAACACCTCGGTTATTTGCCACTAATTCATAAACATATCCAGCAAAGTCATTTAGGTCTAGTTGCCAAACAAAGTTTGTCCCTGGACTACCACCTGGGACAACAACATAAAAATTTTGGTCAGTAGATTCGGTCGCAGCAAATCCCTTAGCATTTAAAGCCCAAACATAGGACCAGACTCGTCCTTGTGAAATTTGAGGATTGGGGACGGCAGGGATTCTGGCTGTTGGACTAACAGTATTAGTGACTGAGATATCAAATTGACGAAAAACGGTATTATTGTCGGCTGCTGATGCCGTATTTTCAGTCAGGTTTTGTAAACGAATTTCATAAACTCCAGGGCCTGAACTGGCTGGAACACTAATGGCACTCCCATCATTTGTAAAAGGTGCAGCAGGAGTTACTAAGTCCATGTTCGCTGTATTCAGCAGATTATAGCCATAACAGTTGGCATTGTTGACGTTTGTACCAAAAGTACCCTGACCTCTGAAATTAGTATTTGTATTAACCGCTGTTCCTGCTTGCCCAAAGACTAACGTGCCAGAGGCAGGAGGATAGGAAGCAAGTGTGCCATTAAAGCTATAGGCAGAGGTGTCTGGTGAAGGCTGAGGACCGACGTAGTAAACATCTGCTTCCCAGTCATCTGTCCAAGCGTTGCCACAAGCACTGATATTGATGATTTCATTAGCGTCTTTAATGTCCACATAAATGGGACGGTTTAGAGACCGAATGTTGGTGTTTGTGCCAGTTGGATCATCATAAAGAGCAGTGTATTCAAATAAAGCCTGCCTACTTTCATTATTAGGACTAGGTCCAAATTGATAGCTACCTTCTGAATGTGCGGGTTGTATCCAACCAATAATCCCTGCGGCTTGAAGTGTAAATATAAATGCCAATAATGTAGAAATTAAGAAACGGGTTAAACGATCGCTATTTAATTTTTTGATTAACCGTTTAACCAAGTTCCTATTTAAAGAACTTGATTGCCATATATGGAATAAATTTATTGACTGTTGCTTTGAGTTTAACGATCTTCGGATAACTTTTTTAAGCGTTTTTTTGATTTTGGCAAACATTATTTTCGCACTCCGCATACTTCTGATAGATGTCAATTAATAAAAAGAACCGCTGAAAGAATTATTACTATTCCACTTGCAAATCTTCCTGTTGGGATTCAAAGCGGATTTCGACATCTCGAACGTCGGTAAATTCAATCTCGACACGCCGATCGCGAGCATAGTCGGTAATTTGATTACCCTGTGAGGATCGTTGAGTTTCGCCTAGCGATCGCACAGTCATTCGTTCAGAGGCAATACCCTGTCGCATTAGGTAATTACGCACTGCACGCGATCGCCTAAAGCCGAGTTCACGGTTATAGGTATCACTGGCTCTGGGGTCAGTATGTCCTGCGAGGGTAATCATAATTGTGGGATATTGCTTTAATACATCAGCGATCCGATCCAGAATTTTAGCGCTGATAGGACTGATTTCGTCGCGATCTAGCGCAAAGTGAATTTGGCGTGGTACGGATAAAGTGATTACTTCGGGAGGCGGCGGAATCTGCACGATTTGGGGAGGTGTCGTACAGGCAGGAATAGCTGCTTGCACATTGGCAGGAGTGGGAACTGAAAGATCGGGATTGACGATTTGGGCATTCAGGGCTGGCTCGGAAGTGCCATATTGGGGATCGGTAGCAATCGCGCTAATCGTATCGCCAACTTGGAGATTATTTAAAGAAACTGCAAATTTACCATTAGCATTGGTCTTGACTGTGGTGAGATATTCACTAAGAGAGCCATAGGGCAGGTTTGGATCGGTTTTGCCAGTGACGCGATAGAGATCTATTTCTGTATCAGGGTCTGCCGTACCATCGATATTCACTTGGCTAGAACTAAACATCGGAAAAGCTGTGGCTAAAAACGTTGGCGCGTTGATTGCCCCATTAGCAGTATCTACCCGCCGAAAATGAGAATCGCGTGGACGATTGATTCCATCGCCCGTGACAAAATCGCGGGTATTCACATGACTCTGAGCAATCAAATCAATGCTCAAGCCCTTCAGCGCCGTAAAAGTATTTTTGCGAATCAAATTGCGATCGCTTTTAGGATAAGCAGCGATCGCTACACCTGAACCGCGTTGATTGCGAATCTCGTTATTAGTAACTCGATGATCGTTGCCCATCAAGTAAATGGCAGCATAGTTGGTACTGCGATCGTTAAACAAAATACGGTTATCTTCGATCGCGATCGCGCCATTTGGTTTGAATAGATATACACCACTGCCATCATTAGCGCAGAGGGTATTGCCTTTGATTCGCAGATTGGCAATTTCGCCTTCGAGATAAATCCCGTGGGGCATTCCATCAAAACCATTGCTGGTAATCGCATTTTCGAGAATCTGCGTTCCTGTTGCCTTCACCGATGTGACGATGCCACTACCTTCGTGGAAGGCAATGCGATTGCGTCGAATCAGCGTGTCGGTACTATTAAATAAATAAACCCCAAAACTAGAAGGCTGTTTGGGCATTTTACCTGTGGGCGTGATGCCGAGCCAGTTAGCTTCGAGAATTACCGCTTGAGGTGGGCGATTGCTATCGTAGAAGGGCGAAAATTTGGCGGGCTGCTGCTGCTGTGTGGTGTCAGGCGGCGGCGCTTGGTGCGAAATGAAAATATCGGCGGATGGCGTGGTGGTGGGTACGCTTTCGATCGCATTAAAACCATAGATACTTAAGCCTCTGATCGTCACGCCATCAGCAACGATCGTCAAGCCGCGAAAAATCTCCACGCCATCGGCGGGCGCGATCGCCACAATTGGCTGTGGAATTGCTAGCTCTTGGGCAAATGAGCTTTGAGCGTCATACCCTGTTTGGGTCGTGCCATCAATAATCAGGTTTTGACTGCTGATATCAGGTAAAGCTTTGCGTAACTCGATCGTGGTGCGATCGCTAGGCAAATTAAAGCCAATCTGTGAACCTTTTTGATTAAGCAATGGCTGCACCTGAGCGCGTTCAGCATCACTAAGCCGTTCAAGCGTGAGACTACCATTAGCGATCGCAATAGCTTCACGCAAGGTCAATTCGCGATCGGCTTGAATGTCACCATCTTGATTGCTATTGACGGTAATTTGGTAACGAGGATTAATCTGGTTCGCGATCGCCAGATTTTCCGAACTAAAATCTGCACTGCAAATACCTATCAACCCTATAGAACCGATTAATGCAATTGATATTTTTCTGTTGGTTACTTTTCGCATGGTCTCTAATTCTTTAGATTTGAGAGTTGATCGGGATTGATCGCAAAACCGCTTTTTTCGGTGGTGCTAACACCTATTGCTCGCATGAACGCCGTTACGGTGTCGCCATTATTGCTCAACAAGAAGTTAAACGCAGTAGCGAGGCGACGATTAGCACTGTTATTAGCAGGAGCATTCACGATATCTTCGCTATTACTTGGCGGATTACTTGCTGTCAGCTCATTGCCAATCAACATGCTCAAGAGTTGAGTTGGTGATGACTCAAAGGCATAACTCCAGAGGCTGCGAACATCAGATGACAATGCAGGATCGGCAGGACTAGCGATCGCTAGCAGCAAGGATTCTACCTTAGGTAATTGAGTTAACAATGGTCTCGATCCCAGATTAGGTATTTGAATCGCGCTGTCAAATGCTGGCTTGAATTGAGGATCAAGTTGAGAATCTGGAATTGCACTTTCCAGCCAATTAGATAAACGGCGATCGGATGCTAGCAGAACTGCCAAAGGCGAAGTGGAAGTAGTTGAGCTTGCCAATGGTGTCGGAACAGTGGTGGTATTTGCTTGAGCCGTTGGTGATGCTTTTGGAGGCACTGCGGCAATATTGGTGTTGCTATCATCCTGACTTAGCGAAATATAGACTTGAGAATTTCCTGATTGATTCGCACTATTCGTATTTGCACCATTAGAACTTAACAAAATGCGATCCGAACTCACACCCTTGTCTAACAGATAACTCCTGACGGCAAGCATCTTAAACGTTTCGAGATCTTGACCAGCGGAAGCACTGAGAGTAGAACTGGTTTGAATCTCAAACATCGCATTAGGGTTGGCATTTAGTCGTTCAACCATGCGATCGAGTGTGGCATAGCTCAAGTCAGCGATTTTACCGTCATTGCCAACATTCACCCCTGTCGAGATGTTAGCGCTAGTATTATTGAGATTGTTGACTGGTGTCGCATTGGCTTGCAGTATCGGTGCGGCATTAGGCAAGATGCTCTGCAAGAACTCTGTCGCAGGTGAGTTGGATGATATCGTTTGCAAACGGGTAGCGATCGCATTAAAGACATCGGCTTTTCCACTAATTGCAAAACTGACTGGTGCCGCATTGGCAACAACACTAGCTTGATTGGAACTGTTGGCGCTAGCAATGCTACCTAAGGAGCGCAAGGTCATCTGCGTACTTGTCACACCGCGATCGAGTAGGTACTTTCTGGCTGCCATCATCCGATTAGCCGCAAGATTATCTCCTGAGTTCATATCCGCAAGTGAGCCAATATATCCTTGAATATCAATGGAGAGATTATTGTATTCCTTCAAGACTGCGGCTAAGTTTTCCAGAACCGCGATATCTGACGATGCTAACTCGGTACTACTGCCTTGACTGCCCTCTTTAAAGGTCAGCGATCGCGCCACATTCAGGCTGATGATTTGAGGGCTAGCGGGAATAATTGACGCTTGTTTCTGCGTGGGTTGTGGCGTTTGGGCGATGGGTGCTACAGGCTCAACTGGATCTTGTTGCTGGCGTGGAGGAGTCTTTTGCAAGCCAAAGCCATCAAACAATTCGTTCAACTTTACTGTGATTCCTGCATATAGCCCACCCGTAGAGCGAGAACCACTAAAATCGCGATCGACATTAACAGAACCACTACTATAACCTGCCGCTAAACGTAAATTTGGAGTCAGGAAATAACCAACTTCGCCAACTAGTCCTAGTTCGCTATAACCTGCGGTCGGTTGATTTAGTAATCTTGTTTCGCCGACTAGCTCGACGTTGTAGCCAAGACGATAGGTAACTCGAAACTGTGACAAATTGGTATTTGATACGCCTGTAAAATCGCGTGCGATCGTGGTGGTGCTATTTCGCAGGGCAAGTTTGCCATAAAATTCCCATTGCCAGTTAGGAGCATAAATTGCTTCTAGAGCAAGGGTGTGATCGTTATAGCCACTACCACTACCGAGCAGGAGCGAATCAGGGACAATACTGGGGTTTTGACGGTATTCATAACGTAAGAGAACGTTAAACTTGTCATCTTCAGGATCGCGATAGGCTAGCCCGACTTTGAGATTGGAGATCGTTCCCAATCCAGAGATTAATTGATTAGCGGCGCTAGATTGCTGGTAGTTAAACAACATCGTCAACGCAGGAGAAAGTTTGCCTAGCGCCGCAGCCGAAAACACCGTATTAGAGTTGGTATTATCACTGCGATGTTCAAATCTAGCACTTGCCTTGAAGTCTGGATTATCAGTATATTCCACACCAACGTTATAACTATGGCCATTTTGAATCGTCAGAGCGCTAGAGGCTTGACCAACCGCAAAGGGTTGTAAAAATGATGTTCCAGTAGTTGTAGCGGTGGTAAAACTACCAAATACATGTTCATAGCCAAAACTCATGCGTAGTCCTGGTAGTACTTGCCAGCGCTGGTTAATACCCAATGCTCCCTGAGTAGATGCGGCATTATTAGCACCACCGATCACAGAATAACGCCCCGTAAAGGTAGTATCAGTGCCGAGTTTATACTCTCCTAGCAAATCTGCACTAGTAATCGCCTGACCCGCTAAGGCTCCTGAATGGAACCACTGCTGCCCCAATCTTGCGGTCAATCCTTGAACAATTGTCCAATCTAGAGCTAAAACGCTGCGATCAGGAATGACAGCATCGGAACTTGCTGAAAGGCTAACTTCATTTTGGGCTGTGACTCGGAGATTATCGGCAATTGGCACGCTGAGACGCGATCGCAATTGGGTAGAGTTACTAGATAAAACATTAGGCAACTGCCGATCTTGGCGATCGCGATATAACACATCCAGATTAAGCAGTGCTGCACCGATATTTTGCTGCACACCTAAACTAATCGTGCGAAGCGAGTTATTTACAGCCGATCCAGGGATTGCTTCTTGCCTCACATTAAGCAGATCGTTAAGGCTAGTCAATGGACGTGGAGCAATACCAACATTGTCTTCTTGGTCATAGCGAAATTGCAGACTAGTTGTAGGACTAATCTTGGCACTTAAATCCCCTCCATATCGGGTCTGCCCTGGCACAAAACTAATCGTGGCATTATTGGCAAAACCCGTTTCAGCTTTGCTGTAATAGAGCTTACCGAGAATACCTGAAGCGATCTCACTGTTTAGCTCAAAGCGCATCGCCGAACCACTCACATAGCCCAGAACTTCCGAATCATTTTGCGATCGGGCATATTCAGCAATCAGTTGCGTTTTTTCGCCAAAGGAAATCAGCGCATTCGCTCCATAAAGAACAAAATTACGAATGCCGAGACTTTCTTTGAAATAATTTGCGCCAATCCAACTAGGTTGGCTCTGACTGCGGTTGAGATGATAACGCAGTTGTCCACCATAGATGTTACTATCACCACCGACCTGCTCGTTTTGATAGGTAACGACAATTTGACGGCGCAAGAGTTGTCCAACATCTCCCAATTGGGTTTGCAATAATGGCTGCCGAAATAGAATGGAACCATTGTCATAGTTGATATCGTAGTCTTTACCACGGACTAGCTCTTGGCGAGAAACCACAGTACCCGCACTAAAGAAATCAATTAACTCGATAGTTACATTTTCACTTCCATTAATCAACAGGCGTTTGGACAGAAAATAAGTTCCACTTGTGCCGTTAGGGGTGATCGTGTCGCGCTGGAATCCTTTGCCAACGTTGCTATAAAAGCCTGTGATTTGCAGATCGCCTAAATTAAAGTTCCCTTTAAATCCTTGCAATTGTCGTGAAATCGCACTAAACTGCTGCGATCGCGACGCAAACTCCTCTGTACTGTAATTTCCCCACATGAAGTAATCAGTACTCGCACCCTGCACAGGCGAGTTACGCTCAAAGCGCAAATACAAGCTGTCATAGGAAGGTGTTGTGCGCGTTACGGTAGAGCTATCGCCATAGACAGGATATTGCTGGTCACAATATTTTTCTGTGCCAGCTAAGCTACTGTTGCCAGCGCAGTCCTGATTGAGGGTGCGGCTGTTGTTATAAGCACCTGTAAATAGCCATTCACCCACACGCCCAGTCCCAAATACCGCACCATATAGGTCAACTTGAGTACTATTATTGAGATCGGCAGGTAAGAAATCGCGCAAGCTCCGATAGAAGTCAGTACCTCTCGCACCAACGCGCAGATCGATGACACCAGTCACTAAGGAAGGACGCAAATCAGTTTCAAACTGAACTTGCGTAAAAGCTTCCATTTGAGCATTGCGCGCTCGAATAGTCACCGTTCCTGTTTTTAGTCCAGCCTTTAACTGCGCCGAAAACTTACCTTGCTTAGCTTGGACTTGGAAGCCTGGCTGCTCTGATGAGGCATCAGTACCGATAAACTCACCTTCACTAGCTTCTAAAGTAACTAATGCTTCCCAGTTGGAACGATTGCCATCTTCATCAACTAGCTGTCCATCAACTGTCACATAGGAGCGCCCATCAGCAGGAACCTTCGACTCCAAGGTACTAACGACTAATTTGGTAGGAGCACCTCTAACTTTCAGATTAATAGAACTAGAAGCAGTATCTGAACCGATCGCCCTTGCCGTGATCTGATTATTACCTGCTTGCAGAGATACGCCGTACCAAGTTTGAGTAATGGTTTTATTAGTTTCATCTAGTTCCGATCGCCCAATCGAATTAGAATCAACAACCTTCCCATTGACCAAAAGCTCTATCTTGGTATTGCTTGGCATTTGGATCACCACTGTCGCCGCAGGTGCATCTAAAACAGTGCCAACCGTTGGCGAAAGAATAACGATGCGAGGTGATGAGCTATCGGAAGTATTAACAGTATTAGCAGTTTTAGGAATATCTGTAACAGATGCAGGAGTTTTTACAGGACTAGAAACTTTTTCAGTATTTGAGGATTGATCTAGGCTTTGACTAGGCTGCGTAGAAGCTGTCTCAACCTGATTAGTTAATGAGTCTTGTCGTTTAATTTCTGGATTGGGTTTTACATCTGTAACTAATTCTGCTTTCACAGTTGCCGACATTAGCAAAAGCAAGACTTGAGGGAACACCAAAATCCCTAGCTTCATCAGAGGTGCAGAAGTGTTTCTCATTACTTTGTACCTCCCTGATTTGCGTCACTGATACCACGAGCCGCAGGAGTCACAGCAAAGTTGACTCGCCCTAATCCTCCAGGAGCAAGACGCACCAAACGCGATTGACTATTGCGCTCAATAAAGTATAAATTTGGTGCAAGGGTATATCCCGGTACAGAAGTTAAGTCAAGCGCTAAAGTGCGGCTGCCAGATAGAACGCTACTGAGAGAATAGAGTCCATTTGGATCAGTGACAATTCGATTACCATCATCCATATAAATCACAGCATTTGGTACACCTGGCTCACCTGGTTGTTGTTCGCCATCAAAGTTTTTATCAACAAACACACGTCCTATTAAGGTTCCGCAATCTGACAAGATACCTGGGCGAATCCGCATCAAATAAGATACGGGACCAGTACGAACTTGTCGTTTATTATCATTACGAATACCTGATATAGTGGCTCGGTTAATGCCACTTCCGCGAATCGCATCATTGGTAAGTTGTGCAGCATAGACAATATTAAGGGGAATATTATCAGCAGCAACAGGAAGTGCAGCACTGGGACGGAAAATCAAGTTTCTGCCATTCCGTTCTACAGTCACAGCTACTGCATTTCCTCTAACCTCAGCACGAACGGAACCATCAACATATTGGAAACCTAGTGGTAATTCATCACGAAGTTCGGGATTAGTAATTTCCGTAGATGTAAGATTTTTCGCTGATAAACGATAAACGACAATATCGCCTGGCTCTGCTGCTGCGCGATCGCTTGTTTTTAAAAGTTGAATTGCTTGGGATTCACATGCGGCGACACTGAGATTGTTAACTGCAACGGCTAGACTCAAACCAACAGTTTCAGCATTAGAGATATTGATAACTCCATTTACAGAAGTAGCTGCATTAGTACCTGAGATGGGTTCCCCATCTAAGGAAGTCGCTGTATAGCCAGCAACATTGCCATTGCGTGACGTGATTGTAATTCTGACCCGCCGTTCTGCCAGTGTCGAGTTCGCTGGTGGTTTTACAGCCAGAATATATTCTCTGCCTACATCAACCTGTCCACGACTGACATCCAGCAAAAAGTTGAATTTGCCCTGATCGCCATTGACCAAGAAGAAAGGATTAGCGTTATAGAAATTGGGTGATATTCCAACAGATTGTTTTGTTTTAGGTGGAACTGTCGCTGTTAGCGAAACGGGTAAACCAATATCACCAGTTGAGTTTAATAATTCATACAAGCCCACACTAAAGCCTGTGTAATCTGGCAATAGATCGCCACTACAGGAGGTCAACTGCCCAAATGGATCAATTAAGGGCTCTGTTACTACTGGTGCTACTGCCGATGCTTGAAGCTGAGAAGAAACACCAGCATATGTAGAAGTTACTAATGTATCTGGATCGGTGTAACTATAACTAAAAGTAGCAGTGTTATTGATTTGGGTAGTTGTTTGTGCCAAGCTAGATTCGCAAACTTGCGCGATCGCACCAAACAGAAAAATCGCAGCAAGGTTTAAACTGTTCCGCAGAAAATTTTGTTTTATTACACAACTTAGATTCTTCATTTCTAACAGTTAACCAATTGCTGTAAATCTTTATTTGAGAGGAATAGCCATGTGAAGTAATGTCAAATGACGCTCTAAGCGATCGCATTTGACATTACTTCACATGGTTAAGGTTGCACTTAGCACAAGTTAGTAAACCTTAGCGAATGCGAACTTGATAGGTTGCATAAGCAACTGTTTTTGCTGAGAAATTATCACCAAATCTCCATCGGACATTGGTGTACATGCTGTCAGGAGCAGGACGAGTAACAATTTCACCGTTTTCAAGCTTGACCCGAATGGTGGGCTTTTCGCTGTAGGTTTTGCCGCCATCAATGCTGTAGTCTAATTTCGCCCCTTCTACTTTTGGCAGAGTTGCCGAACCTAAGACGTAAACTGAACCTTGGGGGATTGGTTGGTTGACAACTAATTTTTTGATTTGCCGATCGCTAATATTGCTAGCAGTCACAACATAGCGAATGGTTTCGCCTGGACGGAGTGAAGCATTGTCTGGTAGAGGTTTCCAATCAACTCTCCCAGAGGCAACTGCCACAATTGATTGTCTTTCAGCAGCAAGTTTTAGTTGCACTGGAGCTTCTTGCTTTGCAGTTTGAGCGATCGCAGGATCGCTATTTTGCAAGCTAGCTAAGCTAGGCATTACAGCAGAAAAAGAGATAGAAGAAATAAGGGCGATCGTGCCCAAGCTGATCATATTTATAGGTTTCATTTGGATCACCTGATTTATAGCAATCAAAAGTAGAAGTTTAGGATTTGAGAAGAGCAATCTCTTCTCAAATCCTAAACTTAGAGAGCAATTATCTATCTGACACGACGTTGGAACGTGAAGGTTCCAGAAGCACCTGGTGCTACCGTTGGAATGCTGTCGAGATATCTCGTGACGTTCACATCTGTAGGTGTCGTGGCTGTGACACCATTAAAGTAGGTGATCACCCCAGTAGTAGAATCTACCGCAGTACTAGGCACATTGAAAGTAGTAGTAGCCCAGTTGTTAGTTCCAGCCGCACCATCTTCTGTAATGACGAGACTGTTCGCATTCAAGATCACATTTCCAGTACCCGACGCAGGCGTGGAAATATTGTTGTAGGTAATCTGATACTCAATAATGTTGCCTGGAGCAGGCGTTTTATTAGTACCACTGAAGGTAGCATCTGCTGGGACAGACAATGCTGGGCCTGTTCCTACCAGAAGGCGAGATGCCTTGACGAGGTTCAAGTAGCCTGTGTAGACACGGTCAACTTTGATATTGAACGGATTGTCTTGAGCCAGAGATCCTACTGTTGTAGCGCCTGTTCCATTTGTGGTTCTCTTGAAAGTAGAGCCGTCGCCAGTATTACTATTTACGTAGGAAACGATCGGTACAGAGTAACCAGTCGTGACCACAGCACCAGCAGGTAGATCGACAATAACTGTATAGGTTTGAGAGATTCCTACTGCGAGAGTAGGAATGATGATCGGTGCTGCGATGGCATCTCCTGTACCAGCAGCATTTGATCCACTGGAAGTTAGGACGAACTCACCTGCAGTCAGGGTATAGAGAGCAGTGCGAGTACCAAAGGAAATTCTCACAATTGTGCCATTCGGCAAAGCTGCGTGATTGGCGAGGTTAGTTAAGTCATACACCTGAACATTGGCTGCCGAAGGCGTTGTCGTATTATTAACAGCTTGAGCCGCTAATGTTGCCGAAATTGGCTCCAAAGTTACGTTGTCTAACTGATTGGTGTTGGTAGCAGGGTTCTGAACCGTATTGGTAAATGTGATCGCCGCTGGATCGTAAGTGCTTGCTGGAGCCGCATTAGCAGGGACATCAGTTGCCGACTTGTTAACGAAGTCCGTTTGAGCTGTTCCATCTGGACCAAGAGCGCCAGGTACTCCTGGAGGACCATTCAAGATAATCCCAACAGGATTGATTGTGAATACGTTGGCTTCACCATTAGGACCAGTACCTGCGTTGTTGTTGGTGGTATCACCGATCGGGTCAGTACCGTCGGTAGCGGGGTTAGCGACACCAGTGGGAGAAGTTGCGGGTGTGGTGATCGGAGCTGGAGGAACACCAGCTTCATAGTTATTGGGGTTTTGGTCACCAGACTCGTCATAAACTAGGGGATTGGTAGGACTAATCACGCCAGCCGTAGATTGACCAAATACTTGAGCAATGTTGGCAATAGTGACGGGAAGAGCGGCAACACCAGTTGTGGTTACACGGAATTGGAAGCCAGTGGCATCGCCCACCGTAGTGGTTCCTGCTGGTAAAGGACCAACGGCAACATAACCAATTCGGGTCACGCCAGCAGCAGGGACAGCACCAGTTTGCCAGTTTTGCCCTACGGCTAGAGGTCCAGTCGCAGTGGCTACTGTGCTATAAACCCTTGTCCAAGTAACTCCACCAATGGTTACAGTGGCAGCTCCAAAAGTATTATCTAGAGTAGTCTGAGCAGGAATTGCATCAGATATTAAGATCCTCGGTGTATTAGCTGCACCATCAAGAGTAATGGCTGTAGGTAACAATGGAGCTGGAGTAATGCCAGTACTACCCGCAGGAGGGGTATTCTCAACCCTCAAATCTAAACGATAAGTAAGTTGGTCATCGGCGAGTGCGGCAGTTCCAGCAGCATAAGCAACGCGAGTCTTCAGGACTGTTGCTAATGCAACGTTATTAACGGCTGTCGCCAAAGGTACTGTCGTGAATGCAGCTGCCTCGCGAACGCCATTAACAGGTGCACCTGGTTGACCCGTAGCAGGATTGATCGTATAGACATCCGTAGGAAGAGCACCAGTTTGAACTACGTTTTGAGTTGCTGCGCTGTTGTCATTAGGGGCAACGTTACCGAGTTGCACTGATACTGGGTTACCTGCAACTGTTGCTGTGACTGTTACAGGGACTTGGACTCTAATTGTCCCGTTAGGAGCAATAGTGCCATCAAATGCAGGAATACCGCGAGCCTGAACCAAAGCTATAAATGCAGGATCGTTCGTTGCAACACCACCTGCGGCAACGTTGATCGGTGTCGTCAGAACAACACCATTAATTTCGGTGACAGTTATGGTTCCTTGGGTTCCACCTACAACCGTTGAAGTACCAGGAATATTGATGGCGGTAACATCGTTACCGACGTTAGTAATCAGGAAGTTGTAATTAACAACATCATTGGTGGTAACACTACCACCGTTAACATCAACGATACCAGTAGGAACGTTAGTAACGCCTGCAACTTCAGCTACTGTAGCTGTGACTTGATTTGATGTCGTGTTAATCGGTACACCAGGATTGTTTGGATCTTCGTATGTACCTGTAGCAGTATTTCTAATGACTGAGCCAGCTGGAGCTAGCTGTGCTGAGGCAATTAGCGGCATCAATAACGACACCCCACCCATCGTTAATGTGGCTGCTATCAACCGATAGAATGAAGATCTTTTAATGTTTTTGTTGTTAATATCAGGCATACAGGTTCACTTTTCCTCAGCAAATAAAGCACTAATGTCGTGTTGTTTCAATATGAAGTTACTGTCTAATTATCATTCCCAATTTTTTGCATGTTGATAACAGCAATCCAACAGTAGTTATTTTAACAGTTGGGTTTTGACTAAAATTCGGCTAAAATATTTGGGGTTCAATTAGATAGATTAATTTAGAGAGGCATGACTATCGGATGCGAACTCTAGTTGATTCTGAATTAAGTTCAAAATTTGTTTCCAAATAATAGAGTCTAATTGCAAATATTGTTTTTGATGTGCAAAAAAATGCTTCTAGTAGCCTCTTCTAGATCTCGCACATCATCGAAACTGCCTGATCAAAAACTACTCATCTAGACATGAGAAATCAATCAACAAACTTCACTAGCAAACACGGACTTACGATGAAATTCAGGTCTACATCACCTAAATTTTATTGAGTGTATTAATGTTAATACGCAGCATAGCGTACACTATATTCATAGTCTTGCACAAGACTTACACAAATTAATACCTGATTTTGCATGTTGAGAGTTTATCAAGAGACACATAGTCGGTAAACAAGCATAACTCTGAGATCAAGTCTCAGACTCACTAGTCGGCACTTAGCAAAGATTTCACCTCTGGGTTATTAAGATATATATAATTACTTACGTCAATTCTGTCTGATTTGGATTCGTCTAGAATAAAGTCATGACTAGTAATACTCGCAAAGCAAATCTAATTAATGCGATCGCACCTGTGAATCGCGGCTTACAAATGTCCGAGAATCAACGTAAAATGATTTTTTCGGCGGTTGCTTATCTTGAAGAATTAAATCCCACACCTGCACCAACTCAAACACCTGAGTTATTAGATGGAAATTGGTTATTGCTATTTACTACGAGCCAAGAGCTTTTAGGAATTGATCGCTTTCCACTGTATAAACTAGGCAATATCTTTCAATGTTTGCGCGTGGCGGAAGGCAAGATTTTTAATGTGGCTGAGATTAAAGGAATGCCATTATTAAGCGGAATAGTGAGTGTTTGTGCAAATTTTACGGTAGTTTCTGAGAAACGAGTCAAAGTGAATTTTGAGCGTTTAGTAGCGGGATCGCAAAGTCTAATTGGCTATCGAGATGTAAATAGTTTTATCGATACTTTGCGATCGCCTAAGAAATTATTAGCGATCGATTTCCAAATTAAGAGAGAAGATCAAAAAGGATGGCTAGAGACAACCTATCTCGATCATGATTTACGAATCGGTAGAGGCAATGAAGGAAATCTATTTGTTTTGAAAAAGATTTAATCTATACACCAAATTAATAAAGGCGGAGCTTTGCTCCGCCTTTATTAATTTGGTTTTTATGTCCTAAGCAAAGCTTACATTGCTATAGCAGAGCAGTACAACCAAGGGGGAATTGCCCCTACTTCCAAATTTAAAGGTTTCCGTAGGGACTGCGCCCCTTTACCAGCCACCAACCTATCCAATTTCAGGAATTCCTTCCACGTAACTTCAGTTAATCACCGTTCAATTGTAAAATTGCCATAAACGCTGCTTGTGGAACTTCTACTGTTCCAATTGACTTCATCCGCTTTTTACCCTTCTTCTGCTTCTCTAACAACTTCTTCTTTCGAGAGATGTCGCCGCCATAGCATTTGCTCAACACGTTCTTTCGCAACGCTGAGATATTCTCTCTCGCCAAGATTTTTGTGCCGATCGCAGCTTGAATCGGAATTTGGAACTGTTGTTTTGGAATCAACTCTCTCAGTTTAGATACCAATGCTCGTCCAACATTATAAGACTTGTCGCGATGGACAATACAAGCCAAGGCATCAACAGGTTCTTCGTTTACGAGAATATCAACAAGTACCAGATCGTTAGGACGATAGCCAATTACTTGATATTCCATACTGGCGTATCCCTTCGTTCGCGACTTCATCTGGTCGAAGAAATCTGTCACCATTTCGGCTAATGGAAGTTCGTAAATTAAAGTTGCTCGTTCCGTAGTGATGTACTTTGTATCTACAAATACGCCACGTCTTGCAACGCATAACTCCATCAAAGTACCAATGTAAGATTGCGGAGTCATGATTTCTAGCTTGACATAAGGCTCCTCGATCGACTTTCTGGAATTTGGTGGCGGTAACTCACTAGGATTATCTACCATCAAAATTTCGTCCGTATTTGTCGTCACCCGATAAATTACTGAGGGCGCAGTCACAATTAGATCGAGATTATATTCACGTTCGAGACGCTCTTGCACGATCTCCATATGTAGCATCCCTAAAAATCCACAACGGAAACCGAAGCCCATTGCATTCGAGGTTTCTGGCTCATAATTTAGAGCTGCATCGTTGAGCTTAAGCTTGGTGAGAGCTTCACGCAGTTCCTCAAATTGATCGGCATCAGTGGGAAACATGCCGCAGAAAACCATTGGTTTTGCTTCTTCGTAACCAGGAAAAGGCTCTGGTGCTGAGTCAAGTGCTGAAGTAATAGTGTCCCCAACCCGTGCATGGGCGACCATCTTAATCGCAGCCGCGAGATAACCCACTTCACCTGCATGTAATTCATCAACTTGAATTTGCCCAGGAGCGAGTACGCCAAGCTCATCGATTACATATTCTTGCTCTGAAGCCATGAATTTAACGCGATCGCCTTTTTTGACCGTGCCATCCATCACACGGAAATAAACGATTACGCCACGATAGGCATCGTAATAACTATCAAAAATTAAAGCTCGTAATGGTTGATCGACTGTATCTTTTGGTGGTGGCACTTGCAAAACGATCGCTTCAAGGATCTCCCTGATCCCGATTCCTTGCTTGGCTGATGCTCGAATCGCTGTCGAGCAATCTAACCCAATTAACTGCTCGATTTCATTGGCTATACGATCGGGATCTGCTCCTGGCAAATCGATTTTATTGAGTACGGGGACAATCTCCAGATCATTTGCTAATGCTAAATAGACATTAGCTAGAGTTTGCGCCTCGACCCCTTGTGACGCATCAACTACCAGCAAAGCCCCTTCACAAGCCGCCAAACTGCGAGATACCTCATAGGAAAAGTCCACATGTCCTGGGGTATCTATCAGATTAATCGTATATTCATCACCATTAAGCGCTTGATATTTCATCCGCGCTGCTTGCAACTTAATTGTGATCCCCCGCTCTCGCTCCAGATCCATGTTGTCGAGAAACTGCGCTTTCATATCTCGATCCGCTACTGTGCCTGTAAATTGCAACAAGCGATCGGCAAGCGTAGACTTGCCATGATCGATATGAGCAATGATTGAAAAGTTGCGAATGCGAGAGACGGGTACGTTGGTCATAAAATCACAATGCGGCGAGACTGTTCGATCCTACCTTAAATTAAAGTAAGTGGCTGGGCAAAAGAAACCTTTAAACCTAAAAAGACAAATCGTCTGCTAAGCGGGCGATTTGTCTTTTTAGGTTTTGTTTTCATTCTGCCTAGCTACTTAATGTAAATAACTGTAACAATGCTAAGGCACTTAAGTTCACTATAGTTAGGGATTTATAAATATAAGCAGACCTTTGATTTTTTAGGCAAAGCTACATAAAGCAGGGGTTTTCAAAAATCTAAGCTAATTATTCACGCAAATCGCCACATACATAAAAAATCTCTTCTCAAAAACTGTGTTTAGGGTTAATGTACAAGAGCTAGTAAACTGAGTGAGATTTTGCCAATGTTTGTGAGCCAAATTAGCTAACATCTCATATTACTAGGTTGTATGAGTAATAATAGCTATAGTAGTTTCATTTAAAAATTGAAACCTACTCGCTAGCCTGTTCAGCAGGAATAGCTAGGCGCTTCTAAGATTAACTATGGTCAATGTAATTCAGTCAATGTAATTCAACCTAGCAAAAGATAGGAAGCAACTTCTATGTAAATTCAATTTCACCGTGTACAACAGTTACGCAGGGCAGAGTAAGCAATGAGTATAAGCAATCGAGTTCGACTATATGAACTCTCACGAGAGTTAGATCTCGACACCAAAGATGTAATCGCGGTATGTGAGCAATTAAATATAGTTGTTAAAAGTCATAGTAGTACAATTACAGAATCAGAGGCGGAATTGGTTCGCATCAAAGCCCCTCAATATCATCAAGCTGCCGAACCTAAGGGCTCTGAAAAGAAGGCTGCGGCTGCGGCAAAAATCAAAGAATCCGATTCTCGTATTGCCAAGCAGCAAATTCTTGCGGTTACCAAGCCCACAATTCGTCTCAATACTCCACCTGTCTCTGGTAATGTAGGAGCTATACCTTCTGTAAATCCGCCTCTTAACTCACCTAGTGCGATCGCTGAGCCTAGCTCAGAGACTCCTGCTAAAACTGCTGTTATTAACCCTCCCCTGCCCATGCCCCCTGCTTCTTCATTAGTCAAGCCTCCCAGCCGTCCTTCTGTCTCAGAAGGTGAACAGTCCGAACCGAACCCTGCGCCCAAAATTGAATTGACCTTAGAAACAGCATTGACTCCACCAGTAAATCCCCAAGCGATCAAAGACTCACAGCCAGCATCGCCATCAGAATCAAAAACAGAATTAATTACGCAGCTAGCTCAACCCAAATCATCTGAAAAAGCTGTTGCATACACCCCTGCAAAGATCTCGGTTGACGAGTCAACAAAGTCAAAGATCGTCCAATCTAAACAAGCACCTAAAGAACAAGCACCCCGTAAAGAGACTCCAAGGGCTGAGAGACCACAAGCAGAAAAAGCTGAGCGTCCCCCAGTTGTGCCGAAACAGGCCTTAATAAGTGTGTCTCCACCTCAGGTGAAATTGAATAAGCCTGTTGCACCAGAGAGGCCTAAGCCTCCTATAGCCGTTGCGCCTAAAGCCGTTATTGCGCCAAAACCTCCTGCGCCAAAACCTTCAGATGAGTCAAGGGTTTCGGCAAAAGCCAATCAGACTTACTCTGAGCAAGACAGAATTGAGCAGATCGCAGGCGAGGAAACCAAAAAAACAGTTAAGGTAAACAAGCCTGAAAAACCAAAGCTGAACAAGCCTGTGGAACAACCTGTTGTTCCTGCTGGTGGTAGACCTCAAGGCCGTGGACCGAAGTTAGTCAAAGACTCTGTACTCATCGAACGTGGGATCACTGCTCCGACAGAGCCTCCGCATAACTTGCGTCCACCGATGCCAACCTTAATGCGTGCGCCTGAAAAGCCCGTAATTGCAGACAAAACTGGTAAAAAGCCAGAATCAACTGGTGGATTTAATCCTGCGCTACCAGAACTCCTAGAAAAACCAACTTTGCCAGGTAAGGGTAGTAAACGTAAAGGTAAGTCCAAAGAAGAAGAAGAAAAGGATTTACTAGAGCTTAAAGAAAAGAATCGTCTGAATAAGCCGAAGCGCTATTTGCGTGACTTTGCTGATGATGATGAAGATGGGGCTGATGCTGACGCAGCTGCTGAGCTAGCGCAGATCAGTTTGTCTCTGGCGCGTCCTGCGGCACGTCCTAAGGCAGCAGTTGTGCCATCAAAGCCAACCATGGCAGCCGACATTAAGCCAATGCAAAAGGGCAAAAAATCTGCCCCTAGTCGCGATCGCCGTCACCAACAAGTCGAAATTATTCCTGAAAAACCAACATCAGTAGAAATTGAAGAGGGTATGACCGTCGCTGTACTAGCCAAACGTTTAGTCCTTTCTGAGACAGAGGTAATTCGCACCCTATTTATGAAAGGGATCATGGCGAATATCAACCAAACCCTCGATGTGGGTACTGCCAAAATGGTGTCGGCGGAATTGGGCTATGAAGTCCATTCTCCTGAAGTCATCGAGCTTGCTCTCAAGACGGAAATGATCGACGTTGGGGATCTTGACAAACTGCAACGCCGTCCTCCAGTGGTCACAATTATGGGACACGTTGACCATGGTAAAACCACCTTGCTTGATGCAATTCGCAAGAGCAAAGTTGCACAAGGAGAGGCGGGCGGTATTACTCAACATATCGGCGCATATCATGTTGATGTTGAGCACAATGGTCAGAAACAACAAATCGTCTTCCTTGATACTCCAGGTCACGAAGCCTTTACCGCCATGCGTGCGCGTGGTACGAAGGTTACTGACATTGCTGTCCTAGTTGTTGCTGCCGATGATGGTGTTCAGCCTCAAACCATTGAAGCGATCAGCCATGCTCGTGCTGCTAAAGTGCCAATCGTTGTTGCAATTAACAAAGTTGATAAGGTTGAAGCTCAGCCCGATCGCATTCGTCAAGAGTTAACCGAATATGCTCTTGTTGCTGAAGAATGGGGCGGCGATACAATCATGGTTCCTGTCAGCGCTATCCGTCGCGAGAACCTTGATACCTTGCTCGAAATGATCTTGCTGGTTGCTGAAGTTGAAGATTTACAAGCCAACCCTAACCGTACGGCTAAAGGTACGGTCATCGAAGCTCACCTCGACAAGGCAAAAGGCCCCGTTGCGACATTATTGGTTCAAAACGGTACATTGCGAGTTGGTGACATCTTTGTGGCTGGCGCTGCCTTTGGTAAGGTGCGTGCGATGGTGGACGATCGCAATGTACGTGTTGATAAGGCTTCGCCATCCTTTGCGGTGGAAGTTCTCGGTTTGGGCGATGTCCCAGCAGCAGGTGATGAGTTTGAAGTCTACCTTGATGAAAAACAAGCTCGTGCGATCGCTGATCAACGCACGATGGATCAACGTCAAGCTCGCTTGGTACAAGCAATGGCTTCCCGTCGTGTCACCCTCGGTACTTTATCTGAAAAAGTCAAGGAAGGCGCTCTCAAGGAACTCAATATTATTCTCAAGGCAGATGTCCAAGGCTCCCTCGAAGCAATTCTGGGTTCACTTGCCAATCTACCTCAGCGCGAAGTCCAACTCCGCATTCTCCTCTCGGCTCCTGGTGAAATCACTGAAAACGACATCAGTTTGGCGGCAGCAAGCTCGGCAGTTGTTCTAGGGTTTAATACCACGATGGCTCCTGGGGCAAGACAGGCTGCTGACGAGATGGGTGTTGATTTCCGTGATTACAACGTCATCTACAAGCTCTTGGAAGATATCCAAGATGCGATGGAAGGCTTACTCGATCCTGAAATGGTCGAGGAATACCTTGGTCAAGCTGAAGTTCGCGCTATCTTTGCGATCGGTAAGGGTGCTGTGGCTGGCTGTTATGTCCAGAATGGTAAGCTGCTCCGCAACTGTAATGTCCGTGTCAAACGTGGCAATGAGGTTGTGCATACAGCCGTACTTGACTCGCTGCGACGCGTTAAGGATGATGCGAAGGAGGTCGCCTCTGGATTTGAGTGCGGTATCTCTCTTGCTAAGTTCTCCACATGGAAAGAAGGCGATATTATCGAAGCCTTCCGCATGGTCACCAAACGTCGTACGCTAGCTACTTCTTAATAAAAAAGCGCCCCTAGGGGGCGCTTTTTTATTAGTATAGTATTTATTCTGGCAAATCAATTGTGACTTTGCCACCTACTATTGCTCGAATTCGTAAGTCATAGCCATAAAGCAAACTCATGCCAACTAGGGGATCTGTCTCTGCTTCATTGACAGGAATATTTCGGTATTGACCATCCCAAATAACTGTCGCAGCATAAACCTCAAATGTCACTTCGCTACCATCGCCTAAAGTGCCGCGATCAACGCCTGTCCAAGGTAAGTCTAGAGCAGAAATAATTTCACTAGGTAAGCTTAAGTAACCTGTATAGCCTGTATCAATGACGGCATCAACTAGTTTTGTCTGACGCTTTTCGTTGATGATGACTAGTGGAATTGTCGCTTCACAACTTTGATTAACTACACCCTGAATCATACGGTTTTTTTAAGGCTCCTTGCGCCAAACCTATGGACGGCTCGATTTCCAATGCGAACGATCCAAGGTTGAGCATCAGGAATTCGTTTGAATAGGCTATCAGTTGCAGTCAATATCTCATCGGCAACTTCAAAGGCTCCTGTCTCAATGTCGATCGCAACAATTTTGCCATAGTTACCCATTTCGACCTGTGGGCGCACCTGAGCTTCATAAATGTCATCGCCGCGCCTAGCGAATTCTTCTTTGCTGTATCGGGGGTGTCTTACTGGCATAATATTTCCCTTTTGTGGGCTTGTCCGTGACTCAATTTTAACTTGGATTAAGTTTGAGTTTTCAAAATAATTAACAAGCTAATTGGAACTCCCAATAAATACAGAAACATTTTTATTTGAAATACACTTAAATCTTAAAAAAATTAATACTATTTATGAATTTATTACATGTTTGGCAGTCATTAGATCTAAAAGATAAGATAGAAGTAATTAGGCTTGCTGTAATGATTATTTCTACATTTGCGGCTGTTATTGGTGCAGTGTATGTATATCGAAACTTTAAGATTAACGAAAAAAAATTGCTTACTGATCGATTCTCTAAAGCTGTAGAACAGTTGGGAACAACAAACAATAGAACGGTCGTACTAGGTGGTATCTATGCTTTATCAAAAATTGCACAAGATTCTCCCGAATATCATTGGCTTGTCATGAAAGTTATAGCTTCCTTTATTAGAGGCAAGGTACTTGAATTTGCACCAAGTGGAGCTACAAATCCTAAAGATTACCCTAGAGTTTATCCTGAGATTCAGGAGGCGATAAATGTCATTGCACAACGCGATTACACTAAAGACTTACATAATGAAATGTTGGATCTAAGTGGCAGTGTACTTTTTAGAGCAAATTTAAATAACGCAAATTTTAAGAGGGTTAATTTGAGGGAAGCAAATTTTGGACGGACTAACCTTAAAGGAGTGGATTTTAGTGAGGCAAACTTAGAGAAAGCCATTTTCCTTGAAGCAGATCTCAGTCAAGCAATTCTGCAACGAGCAAATCTGAAAGAAGCTATATATTGTAATGAGACTAAATTTCCATCTAACTTTGATTCAGATGCAGAAGGTATGAAAAAAGAATCTTGATTACCCAACTCAATATTCGTAACTATATTTGTAACTACCATAATATTCACTAGCGATCGCCATTGAAGAAAGCTCTTAATAAAGAATATGACTATCCCCGAAGCCAGTCAGCAGTTTTCTCAACTAATGGGACAAGTCTTGCTCGGCAAAGAGATCATTATCTGTGAGAACGGTATAGGAGCTGCCACAATAACGCCTAGCAAAAAGAAGCGCCAAGCTCGACTAGCAGGACAAGACAAAGGTGAAATCTTTATCGCTCCCGACTTTAATGCTCCATTACCCGAAGAAATTCTTGCTGACTTTCTAGGCTAATTGGCATGAAAATATTACTTGATACTTAAGATTCGCGATCTCACAGTATCCTGTCAAAACTGTCTGGTGATTTGTTGAAGTATTTCTAAATTAAATATTTCGGCAAAGGTTTGCACGACCTTGAGATGCTCTTTGCAAACTTTACTAAGGCATTTGGTACTTTGTTTTCTCGCAAGTCCCTAAGTGGCTCTTTCATTTATTTTTGCTTAAATTTATTTTTGCAATTTCATTTAACTTAGAGGGGAATCTAAGTTAATTTACCCTTAAATATTGAAATCAAATCATCTTTGCGTTAAAATTCCAGCAATATCAATTTAATCTGTCAATACGATACTTGTCGATATCTCCGTCAATCAGACTGAGTAAGACCAAAAGTCCGCTGTAACTACCTCTATCTAATTTATTGGGATATCAAAATTGGACTTTGAAGATTTGACAAGCAAGCAAAAATACTTAATTGAGACAGTAAGACAATTGGGTATTAAAAATTTTGCGCCTCGTGCACACTTGTATGATGCACAGGCCACTTTTCCCCACGAAAATTATCAAGATTTAAGTGAGAATGGGCTTCTAGCATTATGTATTCCCCAAGAGTATGGAGGAATGGGTGCCGATTTTGCTACTTATTGCTTAATATCGGCTGAAATAGCTCGTTATTGTGGTGCTACAGCTCTTACTTATAATATGCACATTTGCTCAACTCTATGGTTAGTGTTGAGTAAAGAACTCCCAATGACCGAAATGCAAAGAGAAGAATGTGAGCTTTATCAAATAAAGCATTTCTCAAGAATAGTGAGAGAAAAAGCTATCTATTCTCAGCCTATTTCTGAGGCAGGTGCAGGGGTTTCTATGGGCAAATCCTATCAAACAAGAGCCAAAAAGGTGGATGGTGGATGGATCATTAATGGAACAAAAATCTTTGCTTCGCTTTCTGGATCTGCTAACTACTATGGTGTAGTTTGTACTGAACAAAAAGATATGGCATCTGTTGAAGATACCCTTTATTTAGCTATTCCTGCTCATGCTAAAGGTGTAGAGGTCACAGGCAATTGGGATCCTTTAGGAATGAGAGGTACGGTTTCTCGCACTTTGATTTTTAATGACGTATTTGTCAATGATGATGCTCAGCTACTACCAAATAATATTTACTTCAAACTTACTCAATACTATCCATATATATTTTTTACTTTAGCTTCTACTTATATGGGTATTGCCCAAGCGGCTTATGATTTCACAGTTAAATATCTCCGTGGAGAAGTAGAAGGAATACCTCCGATTAAACGTAGAAAAGAAAAAATAAAACAGTTTGTAGTTGCAGAAATGTTTATTAAACTGGAGCAAACCAAAGCTCTATTTCATAAAGTAATTCATGAGACTCAATTTAATCCAAGCAAAGCGAAAAGATTAAGAATTTATGCTGCCAACTATACAATCATGGAAAATTCTAATGAATTAAGTCGCTTAGCTATTCGAGTTTGTGGTGGTCAGTCTCTTCTAAAGACTTTCTCATTAGAAAGACTTTATCGAGATAGCTCTTGTGGAGCCATTATGAGACCATGGTCATCAGATCGTTGCTTGGATAAATTAGGCTTTGAAACTTTATATGAACCAGGAGAAATTGACGATTAGGTTTAATCTAAATGCAAATAGAGTTTTATCCCAATTGACTATACTTTTTGGGTTAATCGATCGCATAAAATTGCAATTCCAGATCAAATATTTGGGCAAATGTTTTTGCGATCGCAATTTTCACTTGTTCAATCTCCACATCATGCACAAATTGATTAAGATTACAAACTTGGCAATCTGTGATTCCACAGGGAACAATGCGATCGAAACCTGATAAGTCCATATTTACATTTAATGCGAAGCCATGCATTGTGATCCATTGACTAACTTTGATCCCAACTTGAGCAATTTTTTTGTTTTGTCCAGCTTGATTGATCCAAACACCAGTTAAGCCTTGAATACGTTGTGACGGCACATCAAATTTAGCTAATGCTTGAATAATTACCTCTTCGAGTTGGCGCAAATACCAATGCAAATCATGTTGATGATAGTCAAGATTTAAAATTGGATATGCTACTAACTGCCCGATCGCATGATGGGTAACCTCGCCACCCCGTTCGATGCGATGACATTCGATATTAGGAGCATCGGGGCTAAATTTTAAAAACTCTAAGCTTGACCCCTGTCCCAGAGTATAAACGGCAGGATGTTCAACTAGTAATAACACATCAGATAAGTCTTGCCCGTCTCTTCTAGCTTGTTTACGCTCCTCAACCAATTGCTTTTGCCATTGCCATGCAGTGAGGTATGGAATCGGGCGATCGCTTTGATAGAGCAAACAAGTTCGGCGCATCTCAAAACCATGAATAACATCCTGAAAAGCAAAATAAAAAGCACTGATTATGGTGCTTTTATTTTAAGTATAGTCATTCTCTAATCTTCCTATACCCTCTCGGTTTTTAAATTGATCCCTTCCCAGTGAATAATTAGGCGTGCGCGGCGAAGCCGTGCACGCCTAATTATTCTATAACGCCTATTCTTTGGGTGGGAAGGGAGTAAGTAAGCTAGGCGGAATTAAATTTAATGAGGACATCAAACCCAAAATAAAGAGAGGCGGCGCTTCGCGCCGCCTCTCTTTATTTTGGGTTTGATTTGTCCAAGCCATTTTTTGCTTTTAAAACCCTTACTGGGTTTATTTTTTAATTCACAAAAGTGTCATCACACTTTTGTGAATTGGTATTAGATGTTTAATTAATTATGCTGAAGTACTTAGAACGGTAATCTAAACCCAGGAATACTTGGTGTCGGAATACCAGGAATTGAAATTGGGAAGTTTACGCCTGGGAACAGACCTTCAAATGAAGCACGAATTTTGTCTATCCCAGGGACTTGATTAGTAAAGCCCTCAAATAAGTTGCCTTTAAGCAATGACGAAAATTCATTTTCACTAAGTTTTTGGATGATCCCTAAAGCTCCGCCAAGATCTACTTCAAGCTTTTCTCCTGACTTTAAAACAACTTCATCTGGCTGCTTCGTAGGTGATATTGGCTTCTCAATTTGAAGTATGGGTTTGTCATTAGCTGGTTTCCCAGTTAATGGCTCAATAGGTTTTCCATTCTGAGGGTTTGGAGGGTTTGGAGGGTTTGGTGGGTTTGGAGGGTTTGGAGGGTTTGGTGGAGTTATCGGAGGGTTTGCTGTTGGAGATGGCCCCGCAAATTGTTTAAACTTAGGTACTGTAGTTGGCGAAGTGACGTTAGGCTTTTGAGTTGAAGGAATCTTCGTTTTGGAATCAGTGGGTTTATTAGTGGGCTTATTATCTGTCGTGGGTAGATCATCATCTTCATCAACTATTGCAGTTGCATTGCGCTTGACCACAACCTCACCCTCTAACACTTTGACTTGTTGGTTGCCTGACTCATCTACTTCTAGTAAATAAGTTGTGCCACGTACACCTGTCGTAATTGAAGAGGAGCAAGCATTAACTGCGCCATTGATTAAAATTGTTCCTCGCTTGAGGCGAGCACATTGTCCAATACTTAACACTGAATTAGCTGATAGCCGAGCAACTGCACCAGTATTAAACAGAAGTGCTGTTCTGGAATTGCCAGTCCGAACTTGCTGTTGCTGTTTTGCAACATCATTTAGAGATGCTCGCTTATTTTGGATAAAAACTTGATTGCCATCAAGGATTTCCTGCACGGTTGCCTGAGTTGATTGAGCTGAGGCAGGAGCCAGTTGGGGAGCAGCTAGGGCAAAAATGCATAAACCTGCAAAGAAAAAAGCAAGTTGCTTTTGGCGATGCTGTCTAACAAATTTTTGTGAAGATTTCTTGAAAAGGTTCCATAAATACATATGTGATTGTTCTCCCTAATTGATCATGAGACAGGGTTTAATAAATTCAATGCTGCGTCCCAATTTCCTGATCGCTAATCTCAAAGACAGTTACATTATGCAAAAGGTTTCATTACCATCTCAGATACTTCCTGAAAATGTGGCGATCGCTACAAACCAAGTGAGCTATCAAACTAAATTTCGCACACTTTTGATGGATATTTCTGTTGAGATCACTAAAGGGAGTAAAACTGCGCTAATTGGCGCAACAGGATCGGGGAAAACGACATTTTTGCGGCTGCTCAATCGTTTAACGGATCCATCTGTGGGGACAATTACTCTCAGGGGCAAAAATATCCAAGAAATTCCTATTCAAACTTTGCGGCGGAGAGTGTTACTGGTTCCACAGGAGCCGAACTTATTAGGAATGACTGTTACTGAAGCGATCGCCTATCCTTTAAAGCTACAAAATTTGACTCAGAGTGAAATTAACTCGCGATCGCAAAAATGGTTAGACAAATTGCAGCTTGATCCCAAATTACTAAATCGCGCAGAGCTAGAGTTATCGCTTGGGCAAAGACAATGGGTAGCGATCGCCAGAGCCTTAGTCATGGAGCCAGAAATACTATTACTGGATGAGCCCACATCAGCTTTGGATCGTGGATTATCGCATTTATTACTAGATGTTCTAACTGAGTTAACCCAATTACCCCAACCAGTAACGGTGGTGATGATCAATCATCAGCTTGATTTAGTCCAAACATGGTGCGATCGGTTAATTTGCTTACATAAAGGTCAGCTAGTCCAAGATACGGTCGCTAGTCTTGTTAATTGGCAGGATATTGATAATTTGTTGAGACGTGATTCTACTTCCCCTGAAAACGATGAATTTTAAGACAAGGCGACGCTTCGCGACATCTTTTCTTAAAATTTAGCCAATTTGATAAGTTTGATTTCTTCCTAACTCTTTCGCTCGATATAGCGCATAGTCGGCAGCCGTCAGCAACACCGAAGGGTGAGAATCGGTCACAGGAACCAAAGAAGTTACGCCCATACTTAGCGTTACAAGCTGGCTAACTGCTGAATCTTCATGGGGGATTGCTAACTCTTGAAGGCTCTGCCGAATAATATCAGCAATTGCTATAGAGCCTTCAATGTCAGTATTCGGCAACACAATCACAAATTCCTCGCCGCCATAACGCGCCACCAAATCCGCAGGACGATGTACAGATTGCTTGATCACAAGGGAAACTTTACGTAGACAATCATCACCAGCCACATGCCCATAGGTGTCGTTATAGTTCTTAAAAAAATCAATGTCACACATGATCAAAGACAAAGGCAAACGCTCTCTTGCTAGTCTCTGCCACTCTTGATCTAGATACTCATCAAAGCATCGGCGATTGGCAAGCTGAGTTAAACCATCTAAATTAACTAAGCGCCCTAATTTTTCATTTGCCTCTTGCAGTAAAGTTTCCGCAATAATCCGACTATCAATTTCTTGCTTGAGTCGTTCATTTTGTTCTTGTAGCTGTCTTTGTAATCTTCTTAGTGTGAGCTGATTCTCGACTCTTGCCAGTACTTCTGCAATTTGAAATGGCTTAGTAATATAGTCAACGCCGCCCACTGCAAAGGCCTGTACTTTGTCTAAAACTTCGTCCCGAGCACTAATAAAAATCACAGGAATATCACGAGTGCGATCGCTAGATTTTAATTGCTCACAGACCTGAAACCCATTCATATTGGGCATATTAATATCTAAAACTACCAAGTCAGGCATTTCAGTCTGTGCGGCTGAAACTGCCTTTAAGCTATCACTTATACCAATTACTTCATAACCCCTACGTGTCAACATAGTTATTAGTAAATGTAAGTTAGGCTGCGTATCATCAATAACTAGGACGTACTCTTTTTTAGGCAAGGCTTCAGGCAGTTGCATTTTCCTATCTTCAGACCGTTGTGAACGCAGTTTTAAAATATATTGCTCTTATAGTATGGGTTTTTATAGCCTAATTACTCCATATCTTAAAGATATCTGAAGACCTCATTATTTACTAGACTATTTGTCTATGTATTATTTTTCTAACAGGTAAACTTTAGAATATTTGTAGCTTAAAATATTTAGTTAGCTGATCTTATTGTGATCGCCACATTGAACCTAAAGATGAAAGGCGGCGCGGCGCGCCGCCTTTCATCTTTAGGTTCCTAGCAATTGCCATATCAGTTAAGATACAGAGTAGTGTTGATTGCTTTAGGCTTCATCATAAAATTTTTTAATCATTGTGTTAGCTAATGTCTAGTAGTGCATCTCAAAGAATCGATCTCTCAGGAAGTGCTTTGGGAATGGTTTCAACTATTAGTTTCCCTGCGATCGTGGGAACAGCTGACATGATGCTCAAATCGGCAACTGTGAGACTGGTCGGATATGAAAAAGTTGGTAATGGCTTTTGTACAGCGATCGTGCGCGGACAGATTACTGATGTCCGTATGGCAGTAGAGGCTGGTGCAGAAACTGCGAGAGAATTTGGACAATTAGTCTCCACGATTGTAATTCCCCGCCCCTATCCTAATTTAGAGGCGATTTTGCCAATTAGCACTCGCCTTAGTCAGTTAACTGATGGGCGCTATAGCCGTCTGAGTAATCAGGCGATCGGGTTGCTAGAAACTCGCGGGTTCCCAGCGATGGTGGGAGCGGCTGACATGATGTTGAAATCAGCAGATGTGCATCTAGCAGGCTATGAAACGATCGGGGCAGGACTATGTACAGCAATTATTCGCGGTAATGTCGCTGATGTGGCGATCGCGATCGAAGCAGGCATGTATGAAGCCGAGCGCATTGGTGAGTTTCATACCTTGATGATTATTCCCCGCCCTCTTGACGATCTTGAAGAAACCTTACCAACATCAGAATATTGGCTCGAATCACCGATACCTGTAAATATTCCGATGATCGCTTTACAGGAACAAGAAAGAGAATTAGTCCAATTACCTAATCTAGAGATTGCCGAAGTAGAGACTATTTCGATCAGCGATCGCTAACCACTCCCAAAAACAAATTATTGGTTTATTGCTATAGCTGTAGTCATTCTTTTGAGGAACATAAAACCCAAAAGATGAGAGGCGGCGCTTCGCGCCGCCTCTCATCTTTTGGGTTTTGATATGTCTTAATACAATTGGCTACAGATATATTTGTTTTAGTTTTGGATCCTTGATTGCAAAATAGTACAGAAAGAGAATTTTCAGCCCAAAATAATTCCTTGCCAAGGAAATAAGCCCAGATTATATCCACTATTTAGATTTATCATGACGGCTTATATTGTCAAATGTACCGCCACTCGTTATCGTAGATATAAAGATAGAGTTGAATATATTAATATTATTCAGTTTCTCTGATTATTCAGATTTACAAAGGCTATGTCTGTAGTAATAAATACTTATATATTATTTTTTTAATAACTATGTTAAGTAAATAATTGCAACAACAAGTCAAAAAAATTCTGTAAATTAGCTGCGAAAAGCTACTCCCAAAAAAGTAGCTTCAAAAGTGCGCCAAGCGTCATCTCATTTTTATTTCGTATTAAAAATTTGAAAATTGATGTTTCAAGCGAACCGATCGTAGCTAAGATCAATAGTTGCGCTCGTGCATCTACATCTTTTGATAGATACAACCGCGAGAACTTCAGTTTTTTAGAGATTCGTAAGGATACTGGCTTAAATTATGCCGATCGCTATTGGAATGATCGAGACTAGAGGCTTTCCCGCAATTGTAGAAGCGGCCGATGCCATGGTCAAAGCTGCTCGTGTCACCCTTGTGGGTTACGAGAAAATTGGTAGTGGACGAGTAACTGTCATTATCAGAGGTGATATCTCTGAGGTGAAAGCGTCCATTGCTGCTGGTGTTGAAGGTGCAAATCGGGTTAATGGGGGCGAAGTTGTTTCGACTCACACCATTGCTCGACCACACGAAAACCTAGAATATGTACTACCTATTCGCTATACGCGAGAAGTAGAACAATTTGCTTTTTAGACTTGCTATATCTGATTGCTTTATCCGATTGTCTCAAAAAGACTTTCAAAAAAAAGTATCGAAAGACTAAATTTTCATTAATTTCATTATTTATTTTTCTAGGAGAACATGAATTATGGCGATCGCAGTTGGAATGATTGAAACCCTTGGTTTCCCTGCCGTTGTAGAAGCAGCAGATGCCATGGTCAAGGCAGCTCGCGTAACCTTAGTTGGATACGAAAAGATCGGTAGTGGTCGTGTCACCGTTATCGTTCGTGGCGATGTATCCGAAGTACAAGCTTCAGTAGCAGCAGGTACTGAGTCCGTCAAGCGTGTAAACGGCGGACAAGTACTTTCCACACATATCATTGCGCGTCCTCACGAAAACCTTGAGTATGTTCTACCTATTCGCTACACCGAAGAAGTTGAGCAGTTCCGTGACAATGTAAACTCTATCCGTCCTATGAACCGTCCATAGTTAGGACTTAACTAGCGCGATCGCCTTTCGCTTTGGTTTGTTGCCGATTTAGTTTAGCGATTGACTTTTTTGCTTTCGCATCTGTCCACGTACTTATAACAATATGCAAATCGCTAAAGTTTACGGTACGGTCGTCAGTACCTACAAAGAGTCCAATTTGTCTGGGACTAAGTTTCTGCTTTTGCAACTTGTTGATCTGCAAGGGCAGCTACTCCCAGATTATGAAGTTGCCACTGATACAGTTGGTGCTGGCGTAGATGAGTGGGTGCTATTTACCCGTGGTAGTGGCGCAAGACAAGTGCGAGACAGCGAAAACCGTCCGATTGATGCGGCAGTAATCGCCATTATCGACACAGTTAGCCTGAGCGATCGCACTCTCTATAGCAAAAAATACAGCGAGAGAATGCAATAGCGACATTTATTAATTATTTGTTAATAAATTATTTATCGCTAAAATAATTCATCTCCAATGTATTTGGCAATCAGCGCTAGTAAACAATAGTTCTCCGATGTCGTAGCTTAAGTTGTTATTTGGAGGAGTGCTTTTAAGTTCTTATACTCTCGATTTTTGACAATCAAGATATAGATAAACCTTAAAAGTGCAGTTTCACTATGGTAGTTCGTAGCTTTGCTGCCCCCCCTACACCTTGGTCTAGGAGTTTGGCAGAACCCAAAATCGATCCATCCGCCTACGTTCATTCTTTTTCCAATCTGATTGGCGACGTTTATATCGGCGCTAATGTTTTGATTGCCCCTGGCACCTCGATTCGTGCCGATGAGGGGAATCCTTTTCATATTGGTAATAGTACGAATGTCCAAGATGGCGTAGTTATCCATGGTTTAGAAAAAGGTCGTGTGGTTGGCGACGACGGCAAAGAATATTCCGTCTGGATTGGTGATAGCACCTCAATCACGCACATGGCTCTAATCCATGGGCCAGCATTTGTTGGCAATAATTGCTTTATCGGGTTCCGCTCGACCGTATTTAATGCGCGAGTCGGAGACGGCTGCATTATTTCCTTACATGCTCTTGTCCAAGATGTAGAAATTCCTGCGGGCAAATATGTTCCTTCTGGTGCAGTGATTACAACGCAGCAACAAGCCGATCTGCTACCAAATGTGCGGGAGTCAGACCAAAAATTTGCGAGTCATGTTGTCGGTATCAACGAGTCCTTGCGGCAAGGTTATCGCTGTGCTGCTGATATTGCCTGCATTACACCGATTCGCCAAAAACAACAGAACTCGCCACAACCAAGCGCTAGTGTTAATACGCAAATTAATACGCAAGATTTTAATACGCAAGATTTTAACCAGACAAATCAGACCAAGATAAATTTTACAAGCACAAATACAAACGCACAGAGGAACGAACCTATGAATGGGGATTTAGCGCAGCAAATACGACAACTTTTAGGTCAGGGCTACCATGTAGCAGTTGAGTACGCAGATGTACGTCACTTCCGCAGTGGATCTTGGCAATCTCACGCTATTCCACATACATCTGAAGCTACAACAGTAATTAACGCTGTACAAGCTGCTTTAGTTGAAAATGAAGGCGAATATGTCCGCTTAGTTGCGGTTGATCCCAAAGCAAAGCGCCGTGTTTCAGAAACTATTATTCAGCGCCCCAGTGATAAGCCTGTTGTAATCACTAATGCAACATCCAGTAATGGATCTAGCAATGGCTATAGCGCATCCAAAGCAACCTCGAATGGTGCTGCCAGTGCTGATATTTCAGGTCAAGTGCGACAATTGCTTGCTCAAGGCTATCGCATCAGTACTGAGTATGCTGATGCACGTCGTTTCCGTTCCGCAGCATGGATGACTGGCCCTGCGATCGATGCATCCAACGAATCTACAGTGATTGCTGCATTAAATACCATTCTTGCTGAGCATGAAGGCGAGTATGTCCGCTTGGTTGGGGTCGATCCTAAGGCAAAGCGCCGCGTTCTTGAAGTGATCATTCAACGTGCTGATAGCCAAGCTGTGAATATTCAATCTAATGGAAATGGCGCAGCGAGCTATAGTGCCCCTCGTGCCACTAATGGTAAGGGTGTTGCTAATGACTTATCAATCACAGTAAGTCAGCTTTTGGCACAAGGTCACCGCATTAGTGTTGAACATGCTGATGAGCGTCATTTTCGTACAACTTCTTGGCAGACTCTGCCTGCCATTACCGCTAAACAAGCGCCAGCCGCGATCGCAGCTCTAGAAAATTATATTGCTGAATACAGTGATGAGTACGTCCGCCTAGTTGGTGTTGATGTTAAAGCAAAACGTCGCGTCGTGGAATTGCTGGTTCATCGTCCAGGCGGTCAACCAATCACCGCAACCCGCACTGCGGTTAAAGTCAGCAACTCTAGCAATAGCTCTTATGGTGGTGGCAGTGCTGGCAAGATTAGCGCTGATATGATGTCGCGTATTCGTCAACTTTTGTCTCAGGGCTATCGGATTGGTACTGAACATGCCGATGAGCGTCATTTCCGCACTAGCTCTTGGTTTAGCTGCTCACCGATCGCAGCATCAAATGAGTCTGAAGTAATTCGTGCTTTGGAAGCTTGTTTGGCTGAGCATGGTGATGAGTATGTACGTTTGCTTGGTATTGACACCAAAGCCAAGCGCCGCGTATTTGAAGGCATCATCCATCGTCCTGCTAAGTAACATACATAGAGAACCTCGCAAAGCGAGGTTCTCTATGTATTGAAAGTATTGTTTTGCAATACTTTTAGCTAAAATATTCGGTTTTGATTTAGCGTAAAGCGCTGCTGAAGTCAGCGAATTAGAGAATTTAGAAAGTAATGCCATCGAACTACTTACCACCTTTAGAACCGATCGGAGATTTTCGCTCCTACGTTTGTGGTGATGTAGTAATCGATCAGACGGCAGCGATCGCATCAGGCGTATTAATTCAAGCGGATCAGGGTGGAAAGATTACGATCGCAGCGGGTGTTTGTATTGGTATGGGAGCTGTGCTTCATGCCCAAGGCGGGGTACTGGAAATTGGAGCTGGAGCAAATTTAGGGGCTGGGGTTCTGATTTATGGAACTAGCAAAATTGGGGAAGGTGCATGTATTGGCGCTTCGAGTTCGATCGTGCGTGCGGTAATTGCGAAAGGGGCGATCGTGCCGCCTTGTTCTTTGATCAGTGGGTTAGAGCAAAGTGCGATCGAGAAAGAGGCAAGTCCTGCGATCGCTCAAGAATTAGAGATTAACAATAACTACACTCCACCAACAAATCATTCGTTCACACATACCTATTCATCGGCGAAACCTCTAGTCAATAATCTCGGACATGGGATCGGCTTCAGTCAGGCAAATGTAAATGCTTCAAATGGTATTTCCAACGGTATTTCTGACAATATTGTTGAGCGATCAACCACAGAGACCTATGTGCATACAAGTGTCACAGCAACTTCTGAGAGTGTCGTTGCTAATTCTGTCGAGCGTACAGTTACAGAAACTCAGATGGAAATTCCCACTGACGCGATCGCTGAGCAGTTATTAGAAGAGGCTGAAGTTGTTGATAATGATCAAATTAATTCAGCCATAAATCCTACAGGGACTGATATTTCAACAATTGCAACTGCTAATTCTGCACAGGCTAAGGCACATGCTCAAGCTCAAATTAATCGCTTTATCAAAAGACTTTATCCACAAAATTAAATCACCCATCTAGAGCTTTGCACTTTTTGATAAAGCCCATAGAGTAGTAAGAAATGTTTCGCACTACTTTATAGTCTCATAGCGCTTACTTTATAGCAGCAATGCCATATGTGACTATAATCACTGCAAACTTGATATCTAAATTACACGCTCATTTAGTTTTAGCAATTATCATGAGTGTAACTACAGTAATTTTTTGCGGCTAAGTTTGTTTTCAATTAGTCGTAGTGAAACAAGTTTATAGATGCTGCTCAGCTACTGTATAGGAAACAAAAAAACGCAAATTTGAGTCATTGCGTTCGTTGGGACAAAATTGTTGGAGGAATATGAAGATGAATAGCATTTTTAGCCTTAAATCTAGTATTGCCTTTCTGGTTTTGGGTACTGCTATGCTTGCAGCTCCAAAACAACCAGTAAATTCAACGTTAGAAGCATTTAGTGCTTATCAGCCCGCGATCGCAGCTTCAGCTGTCGGAGCGATCGCTGACACTATGCAATACGACATTGTTTAGTTAAACAAAGTAAAGGCGATACTTAGGCATCACCTTTACTTTGTTTAACTAAACCCAAAAAACTAGAGGCAGCGCTTAGCGCTGCCTCTAGTTTTTTGGGTTTGTATGGCGACAGCTATTGGGAATTCCAAAAACCTTACTGGGTTTGATGTTTAATTCTTGGAAGTGTAGCCGTACTTTCGAGAATTGGTATAAAACGGTAGAATATTAAAGAAAATTTTTGGCTTTGGTGGACAAGGGGCAATTTTGGAAAAAGGTACGCTAGTCGAAGTGAAATTGCATGGCGATCGCCGCCTTGTCGTAATTGATCGCCCTGAAGGTAAAAAACATTTTCAAGCAATCGATGAAAATGGCAATACCCACACCATCCATCCACGCGAGATTAATTACATAGTAAAAGCTAGTGGTGAAAGTACAAGTTTCAACCATCTGCAAATCCCATCATTTTTGCAAAAAATCGAAAAATTTCTTGATCCTTCTAGCCTCGAAGTCGCATGGGAAATTTTGATTGAAGATAACCAAGCAACTAGCCCCAACGATCTTGCTAATCTTCTGTTCTCAGAATTATCGGCTGTTACTTCTTACGCTTCCTACTGCTTACTCAGTAATGACAAAATTTATTTTAAGCAAAAAGGTGATCTCTTTGAGCCGCGATCGCTTTCTCAAGTTTCAGAGCTAAAACATCAAGCGGAAGCTGCTGCCCAACGGGCTAAGTTGATTGAAGAGTTTCAGCAAAAGATCACTGATAAACTCTCAGGTGCTGTCGTGGCATGGACAACTAGCGATCGCAGTCGGTTAGATTGTTTAGAGCGTTACGCTCTTCATGGGGATGAAGCCTCAGACAAAGCTACTGCCCAAGAACTATTGAGCTTTGCTAAGCGTTCCAAGAATGAACAGTCAGCATTTCAAATGCTCGTTGATCTCGGCATTTGGGGCGAACATGAAAATCTAAATTTACTGCGTAGCCAAATTCCGATTCGGTTTGCGAATGAATTAATTGCTGCTGCCCAAGAATGTTTTACTGCTCCAATTCCCGATAACATGCAGCATTTGCGGCAAGATCTCACACATCTCCATGTTTATACGATTGACGATATCAGCACCACAGAAATTGATGATGGACTGAGCATTGAGACACTAGCAGATGGCAGTAAACGTATCTGGATTCATATTGCCGATCCGACTAGATGGCTCGATCCTGAAAGTCCTCTAGACAAAGATGCTCGTAAGCGCGGGACGAGTGTTTATTTGCCCACGGGCGTGATCCCGATGTTCCCGATGGACTTAGCGACTGGGCCAATGAGCTTAATTGAGAGTAAAGTCTGTCATGCAATGTCCTTTGCCGTCGATCTTGATGCTGTAGGTGCGATCGCCAATTACAAGATTGTGGCGAGTTTGGTGAAGCCAAACTATCGGCTCACCTATGATGATGTCGAAGAAATGTTGCAACTAGGCGTGGAAGATGATCTTGAGCAGCTCGCCACCTATGCCCGTCTTCGCAAAAAATGGCGGGTTGAGCAGGGTGCGATCGAGATTCATTTGCCTGATACCAGCGTTAAGGTTGATTCTAAAGATGGCAATCGCCTGACCTTGGAACTGATGGAGGATACATTTTCACGTCAACTGGTTGCTGAAATGATGATCCTTGCAGGTGAGGTTGCCGCCAAATTCGCGCAAACTAATAATATTCCGATCCCCTATCGCTACCAAGAGCAGCCAGAATTGCCACCCCTCGACACATTGATGCAATTACCTTCAGGCCCCGTGCGTGAATTTGCGATTTGTCGCTGTATGACTAAGGGTTCCTTAGGGCTTTATGCCTCGCGCCATTCAGGTTTGGGACTTGATGCCTATGCACAGGTAACTTCCCCGATCCGTCGTTACAGCGATTTACTCGCCCATTGGCAAATCAAAGCTTTCTTACTCGAAGAGCCTTTGCCTTTTACGGCGGAAATGCTCACGGCAATTTTGCAGGCGATCGATCCAGCGATTTGGGATGCTAATCAGGTTGAGAAGCAGTCGGTGCGCTATTGGAGCTTAGAGTATTTGCGCCGTAACAAGGATGTGGTGTGGGAAGCATTGATGCTGGACTGGCTGCGCGAAAATGAAAAACTGGCTCTTGTCCTGATCGAAGATTTAGGTTTGAAGTTGCCCATGCGAATTACACGTCAGATTCAAGTTGGTGATAATCTGCGTATCAAAACTGGTGAAGTCGATCCCCGCAAAGACATTATTTATTTCCAAGAGGCGCAGCAATCCACCTCAGTTTTAGAAATGGAAATGGAGAGGGATAGCGATCTCCTCGAATCTGAATATGCAACTTAAAAAATGATTTGCGCTCAAAGCTGAACAACAATAGATTTTGAAAAGTGTTGCTGAGCAACACTTTTCAAAATCTATTGTTGCTCGGTTGGTTGTCTTCTTCTTTCAGCAAGACGCATCAATATCTCTGTATGCACTTCACGAGTAATCGGATAGAAATATGCTAATCCTAAGCCAATAATCAAGGCGATTGTTGGTAAGGGACCGATCGCAATTCTGATCGCAAATAGAGCTGAATCGGGTTGAGTTGGCAAAGGCTGACAAGGTACACTCTCTTGAAATTTTGCCCATGACAGACCAATCCCAAGCAGAAATAAACCACCTGCTAGTCCAAACTTTTGCAGCAGTACCATGAAGGCGTAGAAAATACCCTCGCGGCGCTGACCTGTTTCTAGTTCATCAAGATCCGTCACATCAGGAATCATCGACCAAGGAATGAGATAGGCTGTGGAAACGCCACAACCCGCCATAATCGCGAGGATATACAGCAGCACAACTTGCCCTTCTTGCAAGAAAAACAGTCCTGCTTGCGCAATGATCCAGATTCCTGAACCCATGAAATAGGCAGCTTTTTTGCCAAATCTTTTGCTGATTTCACTCCATACTGGCAACATTAACAGCGCTGTACCTTGAACTGCGATCGTCACGAGAATAAAATCACTCTCCTGCATCTTCATCCAATTCACGACGAAATAGGGAATGATCGAAGCCGTGATCTGTAACGATAGCCATGAGCAGAAGTAAATTCCAATCACGAATAAAAATGGGCGATTGCTGAAGACGATTTTTAATTGCTCCAAGAAGCTTAACTCTTCAGTATCCGCATCAAGGGATTCATTATGGAGTCGATGCCGATCGCTAGCGATCGCTCTTCTTTTAATTCCCCAAACACACCAATAAATCGAGACGCTAGAAACAATTGCGCAGACTGCACCCAGCACAATATATTGCATTCCGCCCGCATTACAACTGCCAGCTTGACGGGCTGGATCTTTAAAGAAGGCAAAGATCAATTGGGCAATAAAGAGAGAAAGAATACTGCCGCCAATCGAAAAGGTAAACCGAAAGGTATTCAGACTAGTCCGTTCGTTGTAATCTTGGGTGATTTCAGGCGTGAGGGCGGTATAGGGAAGGTTAACCGCCGTGAAGAAGGTATTAAACACGATACCTACGATCACGTAATACCAAAAGAGAACCATCTTATCGGTGCTAGGTACTAGCCATTGCGCCAAAAATGACAAGCCAAAAGGAATCGCTGCGTAGATCATCCAAGGCAATCGTCTTCCCATTTTGGATTTGGTGCGATCGCTAAGTACGCCGATAATCGGATCATTAATCGCATCAAAAACTTTGCCAATTAATAACACCAGTCCTGCAAGGGCGGGATCGAGTCCTGCGACATTGGTAAAAAAGAATAATAAAAAGAATGAGAGCAGATTGGTGGTGATCGAAGTACCAAGATCTCCCGCACCATAGGCAAGCTTTTCACTAAAAGTTAGTTTGGCTTGCGTGAGGTCATATTGGGATGAATCAAAGGAATTCTCAGAATTACTCATACCTTAATTGTGTAATTACAGTTTTCAGATAGTAGCGGCACTTCGTGCCGCTACTATCTGTTGGGTTTTAGAATTGCTTTAGCATAGAGCAAACCTTGCTCGGCATAATGGGAATAGTAATTTTCGTAAGTTATCGTTATGAATCCAGAAAATCCAATTAGTCCAACGCCTGCTAGCTCTAATCAATTGCGAAATTTATTAGTAGCGATCGCCGCGATCCTGCTGACTACAGCCCTATTTTTTGGGTTTCAGGCTCAGCAAAGCAGTACATCATTAGATGCTGTTGCAGCAGCGGCGCTCCCTATTGATGAGGCTTTGGCAAATGGTAAGCCTACCACCATCGAGTTTTACGCGGATTGGTGTTCGAGTTGTCAGTCAATGGCGGCGGATAATCTGTCTCTTGAAAAGGAATATCGCGATCGCATGAATTTTGTGATGTTAAATGTGGACAACACGAAATGGTTGCCAGAGGTAACCAAATATCGCGTTGATGGTATTCCCAGATTTATTTTTTTAGATCGCGCTAATCAGTCGATCGGCGATACTACTGGCGCAGTTCCTCGCGCAATTATGGCGGAGAATATCGAAGCGGCGATCGCTCAACAGCCTCTACCTCACAATAGTATTAGTAGCGATCGTACCTCGCCCGTCTCTGAACCTAAAGCCGCAGATATCTCTCAACCACGAGACCATTCATAAAAAAACAGACATGCTTTGCCTAAATAAAGTGAGAGTGCGCCCCTTCGGGGCGCACTCTCACTTTATTTAGGCTTATCGGTTTTGGCGAGTTAACTCGGATGGGTTGTTCAAACTGGGCGATGTACTTGGGGTATTTGTTGGAGACGAATTAGGAGCGGCATTTGGTAGAGGAATAGTAATATTTTCAATAACGCTACTACCATTGTTGCTAGGACTAGCCGACTCTGTAGAATTCGCAGGTGAATTGCTAGGAGCCGAATTACTATTGTTTGCGGGTAATCTGCCACCACCGAGAAAATAGTCATAGGTTGCGCGTGAAACCTGACGGATTAACTCATTGGCTCGTTGATCATTGTCTGGACGCTTGACCATCACTGCGATCGCATAGCGCTTACCATTAGGCATATCAACAATGCCCGCATCTCCAACGGCTGAGCCAATATCCCCCGTTTTATGGATGATTCTTGCCTCTTCGCCAATACCCTTGGGCAATAGAGTATTTGTAATTGGGCGGCGCATGATATCCATGAAGCGATCGCGACTGCGTGGCTCGATCAATTTACCTTTATCCAGCATCGCTAATAGCGACACCATATCTTGAGTGCTAATTGTATTTGTGCCTTCTAGATCTGGCAGTTGGTTATTCACCACTACGTTATTTAGTCCCCAAGATTTAAAGCGTTGATTAAGAGCGGAAAACCCACCTAGACGTTTGATGATCATGTTGGTCGCAGTGTTATCACTGATCACAATCATTTGTGTTGCCACTTCAAGAGCCGAGATTTTTGTGCCTGTTGGTAAAAATTGGAAATCACCTGCTTCCCCGACCTTGACATCGGCAGTGATCTCTAGCTGCTCATCAAGCTTGATTTTCCCAGCATCCACATCTTGAAAAAAAGCAACCAAAATTGGGGCTTTAATTGTACTAGCCGCTGCGATCGGCTGATTTGCTCCAATTTGAGCATATGCACCAGAGTCGAGATCAACCACCATCATTTGCATAGAAAGATCTTTTTCTTTAGTTGCTAAGTCTTTAACCTTACTCAGCAATGGCGTTGCCTCAGTTTTAAGATCAAGGGGAATAGGATCTTGAGATTTATTTGGATCATCTTTGACTACCAATTCTGTCGCAGTAGTCTTTGCGGCAATAGATTGCTGATTTTGCCAGAAAGAGATAGCTGTCCCAGCGATCACGCTTAGTCCAATGCCTGCGATCGCGAGACGCAAGAATTGCCACCCAAGAGACTTGATAGGTGACTTGATCGGGATCGCCCGATTATTGCTCCCATTCGCTTTTTTGCGTGGTCTTAATTCAGTTTTATTGTCAGAGCGATCGAGTCGTTGCTCTGTACGAGCTTCGACAAATCCTTGACGGTTGGGCAATGGCTTTATCTTATTTTCAGGTCGCCCTTCATAATTACGATCTGAACGATTGTTAAATCGATTGTCTATGATTGGTTCAGGCGATCGCATTGGTTCGGGTGTTCGCATTGATTCAGGCGATCGCCCAAGACGACTTTTGGATTCAGAATTAATTGGTCTAAGAACAGAGTCACTATTGCTTGTCACAGCCTTGGCGCGACGCTCACGCAACTTATTTAAACGCGCTTCTCGACTTTTTTCGGTAGCGTCAGGCGATGAAAAGTTTCTGGGTTCCACTGCTATTTATAACTCCGATACAAAAATGTCTCTACATATCTATTTTCAAATGATTTACTTCGTAAATCATTTGAAAGTTAATCAAGATGAGCCGTAGCCCAATTAACTTGGCGCAAAATTCCCCGCAGCATGGCAACTTCTGATGGACTCAGATTTGCTCGATCAAAGATGTGCCGAAACTTTCGCAATCGATGAACGGCGGTATGCGGATAAACATAGCCGATCTTCAGTAATACTGCTTCAAGTTGCTGATAGCAAGCTTCTAGGTCTGCGCGTGTAGCAAGGTCTATGGGTGCTGACTCTATCAAATCTTGCGCGATTTGGCTAGTCAAATTTTCATGACATTGGGAATTTTCCCTAATACTTTCTTGCATCAGTTGCAGTTGGTAGCAACAGATACCAACTGCCTGTGCCAAATTTAGTGAAGGATATTCAGGATTGACGGGAATTCGCATCACTTGCTGGCAATGCTGGATTTCGGCATTGCTTAAGCCACGATCCTCTGCACCAAAGACGATCGCACTAGTTTCGGCTTGCATTAACCAAGTCAAACCTTTATGGGGATCAGTCACTTTCATCTCACCTTTGTCGATGCGCCCTGCGGTGGCGATCGCTCGATGGCAGCCAACTAATGCATCTGGCACACTATCAACAATCCTTGCATTTTCTAAAATTTCTGGGGCATGGACTGCCATGTGTTGTGCTTCATCACTAAAGCGATCGCATTGCGGATTCACCAACCACAACTCCGCCAACCCAAAGTTTTTCATCACCCTTGCCACTGAGCCAAGGTTTCGTGCCCCCGCAGTCTCGACTAACACAATTCTGATATTTGATGTGGTATTTGGCATATGGCGATCGTAAATCAGTTTTTGCGCCATAACACTATTTTTCCCATTCGATATGTCCGTTAATATTAAAATCCTCAAAAGTCTGGAGAATTTCTATACAAAATTTCTGTAGTTCCAGATTCCCCTCTTTCTTAGAAAGCTCATACAAGCGAATAAACATCTTTTTTCCTGTCTCAGTTTGCTTAAGATTTTTCTTGAGGAAATTATGCTGGCTACACAAAGTTTGACCGTTTTCAATTGTAGCTAAACCTCCCATATCTTTTGGTTTAATATGATCAACGTGCAATTCTGCACCATTCTCTCGACCAGCGCCACAAATTACACACTTATAACCATCACGCTTCAAAATTTCATTTTTCTGCGTGATCGTAAAATCTGCTTGGCGTTTATTTTGGGCATATTTAGGATCGTACTTATAAACTCCTTTTGCTATTTTTTGAAGAAACCCTTTTTGGTATAAAGATCTAATCCCTCTGTCAGGGTCTCTAAATATTTTCCCAGTACGCTCTAGATATTTTGAATTCACCCAATCAACAACATCCTTAGTATGTATTTCAACATCAGGATACATTTCAAAATATTCTTTAATGATATTAAGTTGAACCGTGCTTTTTTCTGTGGGTTCTTGATGAATATCAGACACTGATTAATCTCCCTTGTTTGACTAACTCTTCTTTATTAACGGCTGTATATTTTGCTAAACAATTAATTAAACTTTTAGCAACTTCATATACAACAGGCACTACAACTGAGTTGCCAAACTGTCTATACATTTGTGTTCTTGAAACAGGAATAATAAAACTCTGGGGATATCCCATAATTGCTTTACATTCATTTTCACTAAGCAATCTAATCCCAGTTTCTCCGTCTTTAACAAAAGTACCAGTTAGTCTCTGAATCTTATGATAAGTAGAACACAAGGTTTTTACCTGAATCTTAGATTTTTTGTCAATTAACTCTGGTCTACCATCATCGAGTTTAAACAAATATGAATTTTGCAAATGTTTGGATATTGAATAGCCGCTTACATTTTCTTCTACATAAGAGCCAATAAATTTTTTATTCGGAATAGATACTGGAAAACTAAAGTTAGGAATATCGGCAGAAATATCTTCAGATATTCCCACTATAAATATTCTTTTCCGTATTTGTGGTACGCCATAATCTTTTGCATCTAAAACGCACCAAAAAACATGGTATCTAACATCAGATTTACATAGAAAAAGATATTGTCCATTTACAGATATAGATAAAGTTTCTAATATAATACTTAAAGTTTTTCCACCATCATGAGTTACTAAACCCTCAACATTTTCTAAAATAAAAGCCTTAGGATTTTTCTCTTTTATAATCTTCACCACATCATAAAATAAAGTTCCTTGTGTAGGATGTTCAAAGCCTTCACGTTTGCCAATTGAACTAAATGGTTGGCATGGAAACCCAGCCGTTAAGATGTCAATATCTGGGATTGTAGATGGATGAATTTTAGTAATATCTCCATGAGGTGTTTCACCAAAATTAGCTGCATAAGTTATTTGTGCATATTTATCCCACTCAGAAGAAAACACACATTTGCCATTAAGATTTTCTAGGGCAATTCTAAATCCCCCAATCCCAGCAAACAAATCTGCAAAAACAAAGCTCATTTTTATCTCTATATTTCTGATGTTGATGCGTTACACTAACGCATCCTACAAATAATAAGAATTCCTACTTGTTGCAAGAATTTAAATTGCTGTGCCAAGTAAATACAATAAGCTCATCCTAATGGCGACTCCATTAGTTACCTGTTTATCGATCAGACTCAAGCGCGGATCGTCCATTAAGTCAGAGCTAATCTCTACACCACGATTAACGGGGCCAGGGTGCAAAACTTGGACATTGGGTGCACATTTGGCTAGGCGATCGCGAGTTATGCCATACCTTGCATGATATTCTCTCAAACTGGGAATTAAGAATTGCCCCATGCGCTCCATTTGCAATCGCAACGTCATCACAAAGTCCGCATCCTCAAGAGCTGGCTCAAGGGAATAATGAATTTTTGCGCCATATTCGGCAAATTCTGGTGGCAATAATGTTGGTGGTGCGGCGAGATGTACATCTGCGCCATTTGTAAGCAAACTCCAGAGATTCGATCGCGCTACCCGTGAATGCAAAATATCGCCAACGATCGCGACTTTTTTGCCCTTGAGATCTTTTGCCGTGGGAGCCTTGGGATTGAGATACATGCAGAGGGTTAACAGATCGAGCAATGCTTGAGATGGATGTTCATGCTTGCCATCACCAGCATTGAGAATTGCCACTTTGCCACTGAGGGCATCCATATCGCGGGCGATCGCTAAAGGTACACCCGCCGATTGATGGCGAATCACCATAATGTCCGTACCCATCGCCAAAAAAGTTCTTGCTGTATCGAGGATTGTTTCGCCCTTGGTGAGTGCCGATGTTCCTGGAGCAAAATTTAAGGTGTCGGCAGAGAGTCGCTTGGCGGCAAGCTCAAAACTATTGCGAGTACGAGTCGAGGATTCAAAAAACAAATTGGCGACAACTTTGCTCTGCAAGGTTGGCACTTTTTTATTGCGGCGTGATAAAACTTCTAAGAAGCTAACGGCAGTTTGTAAGACCGTTTCATAATCGTTCGGCGTAAAATCGGCTAGCGAGATCACATGTCGTCGCTGCCAAGTAAGTTCAGTCATGATGCTTTAAAGCTAGGAGATAAGAGATATGCCCGAAAGTACGCCGATGGGGGCTGGGGCAACCATGTCGTCTGGCAAGAAAGCGCGAGAGCTAACCAATACTAGAGTAAACAAAAAGATTGCAAAGATGATGAACGGTGCAATGTATTGACGAAAAAATGGCACGGTTTTAAATCATAGATGACAATCATATTATCTACGATTTAAACCCTAAGTAGCTAGGCTCAATTAAATATAAGATCCCAAAATCTGTACCGCCTGCTGCACGGGCGGTACAGATTTTGACTCTAGTTTTTTAATTATGCTGAGGTACTTAAAATAATGCTATATTAATAAGCCTGCTAAAATATCCAAATAGTATTGAACTAGATCAAACCCAGAAACTAGAGCCATAAACCCATGATGAAGTTGAGATTAAAGCGATTTGGCAAGAAATTTGAAGCCAGCTATCGCATCGTTGCCGTAAACAGCACCAGCCGCCGCGATGGTCGTCCTCTTGCTGAACTCGGTTTCTATAACCCACGCACCAAAGAAACCCAACTGGATGTACCTGCGATCGTTCTTCGCATCAAGCAAGGCGCTCAACCTACTGACACAGTACGTCGCATCCTCGAAAAAGCAAAAGTATTCGATCTCGTTACTGCTTAATTTTTGAATTAATTCTAAATTCGTGCAAATCTAAACTTGTGCCAGACTATAACGCCTTAATTAGTTTTTTGCTGAAGCCATTATTAGCTCATCCAGACGCGCTGCGGGTAGATTTTGAGTCAAATAGCAAAAGCGATCGCGTCTGGATCAGAGTTGCTTTCGATCCAGAAGATCGGGGGCGAATTTTTGGTAAAGGGGGACGGACGATTCAAGCAGTTCGGACTGTGGTGATGACTGCCGCTGAAGAAGCTGGACATAGCGCCAGATTTGAAGTTTTTGACCCAACCCCTAACTCAAATTCTGACGATTATCAAGACCGAAATGCAGAGTATTCAGATCCCGAACGACAACAAGTACAAGTTGAGCGTCCTCGAATCAATGTCGAAAAACCGAAGCGGCGTGAAATCAATAACTAAAATCAATAACTAAAATAAAAGGGGTGCGTTGCACCCCTTTTATTTGTATAAAACTGAGAGAGTAAGCATATGAATGTTGGCGCGGAGATCCTTTGCATTGGCACAGAATTATTGTTGGGCGAAATTCTCAATAGTAATGCTCAGTATTTAGCGCAGCAACTTGCCTTGTTGGGAGTGCCACATTTTTATCAAACCGTTGTTGGTGACAACCCCGATCGCATTCACCAAGCTTTAGAAATTGCGGCGAGTCGCTCTAACTTGATTATTACCACTGGTGGACTTGGTCCTACACCCGATGATTTGACAACTGAGGCGATCGCTAATTTTTTCAACACACCCCTCGAAGAACGTCCCGAAATTTGGGAGCGCATCCAGCAGATGGCGGCGCAAACTGGACGGACTCTCACACCTAATAATCGCAAACAAGCGCTACTACCTAAGGGTGCAGAAATACTACATAATCCCGTTGGGACTGCCCCAGGGATGATCTGGGAACCGCAGCCCAATTTATTGATCCTGACTTTTCCTGGTGTGCCTAGCGAGATGCATCCCATGTGGGAGCAGACTGCTGCGCCATTGCTGCAATCCCGAAACTATGGACAAGGTACTTTTCATTCTAAGGTTTTGCTGTACTGGGGCATAGCTGAATCTGCTCTTGCAACGAAGGTTAACCACTTCTTTGATCTTAAGAATCCTACTGTTGCGCCTTATGCCAATTACGGACAAGCAAGACTACGAATTACTGCAAGGGCTAATACTCAAGAAGAGGCGATCGCCTTAATTGCTCCTGTCGAAGCCGAGATTCGTGAACTCACGGGTGAGTTTTGCTATGGCACTGATGAGGATACCCTTGCGAGTGTTGCTGGTAGCCTCTTACAAGGGTGTGGGCAAACTCTTACAGTTGCTGAATCTTGCACAGGCGGATGGTTAGGTGAAGCTTTAACCGAGGTTTCAGGCAGTTCTAGTTATTTCCTTGGTGGTGTAATTAGTTATAGCAATGATGTCAAAGTTGATTTACTTAATGTCGATCGCCAAGTTCTTGATCAGCATGGGGCGGTTAGTGCGATCGTGGCTGAACAAATGGCGATCGGGATCAAAGCAAAACTCAAGTCTGATTGGGGGATTAGTATTACAGGGATCGCGGGACCAACTGGTGGCACGGAGACCAAACCTGTGGGCTTAATTTATGTTGGGATCGCGCATCCAGATGGCAAAGTCGAGGCGATCGAGTTGCGTTTTAGTCCCTCTAGAGGAAGAAATTGGATTAGAAAGGCAACTGTAATGTCAGCTTTAGATTTGTTTAGGAAAAGATTTGTTATGATTAAGTAAATAAACCTAGACGATGATAGGGAGCCAATTATAGTGAAAGCGATCAAGAAAGCACTGAAAGAGATCGGCGAAATTCTAAATCGCGTTCTAGAATCCCTTTTGGGACAAAATCAGCCCCAACCTGAGTTGATTCCTATACCAGTAAGAAATAACTCTCGGCGCGTTAGTCGCTATTAAGGTTATAAGACTCGCTTTGCGGGTCTTATATTTTGTGGGGGGGACGTTTGACGATTTACCTAAAATAAAAGGGGTAGTGCAAAGCACTACCCCTTTTATTTTAGGTAAATCAAGTTTTGGTTACATGCAGTAAAGAGATTGTTGGGGCGATCGCAACCAAAGCCAAAGAGTAAAACAATCTCTCTAACTAAGTCTGGGATCAGATCTAAAAATTTGCGTGGTTGTGGCTCAACTTGCGTATTTTTGTATTGAGTGGTTCAGGTTTATATAGCTAAATAATGCATGAGTATTTCTGTCAAATACACCGATTTAGATGATTAGACAGAAATTTTCCTTCAAACACGTAGTTATACCAAACCGATATGCCCGTCAAAGCGATCCGTTTCGAGCAAAGATTAGGCAGTAAAAAGTAGTCCGCTTCGTTGATGAGTTCCGAGAAGTTATTTGCGATCTCAAAGACAAATAATTGTTAAGCGATCGTGGTATAACACATCATTGGAGCGAACAAAAGCGTAGTATTTTCGTAGATAGCGAAAGATATCTTGCCGCTCAATTCAGCCGTTAGACTGTTCAGATCCCAAGTATTTCAAGAGAAAAATAGTCTTAGCATATGATTTGGGAGTCTCGTGACTGGAAAGAAGATCTGTTGAAGACAGCCTTAAAGTTGTCTAAGCGCATTCATCAAAAACGATGGACAGAACGGTCTTTTTTTCTATTTGAGAAAGAGATATTTTTTGCTTTCTACTCAATACGAAAACTTATTGAAGCTAAAAAGTTGTCAGACTATGTAATAGAGGCAAAGATATCGCTTCAGGCTTTTAAATCTATGGGGCTACCTGTGACGCGATTTAATCGAGACGGGATTAATGAACTCTATGATCTTCAAAATCCGTCAAGCGAGTCAATTAAGCTTAAAGATATTTGTAATCAATTCATCCACAGCTACATCTTTGTGCCGTGCTTCGGGGAGTCTAATGAACTGGATGGAATTATATTTTGTTCAGACCATACCCGAAAACACAGAGTATTCAAACTTGCGATTGCTGACTTGATTGAAGCACTTAAAATGGTAGGTTCAGACTATCCTTCTTCAGGACACTACGTCTTCGATGAAAAGTTAGGTGATTATCAGGTTGTGAATTTATCTAGAGATGATCCTGATTTTGATGCTAAGGTTCGCACACTATTATCTAAAGAAATTTGTGAAAATAACGGGTAAGCGGTCTAACTATTCGCTTGGATCGGACTGTTGAAATATCTTGGTATATTGCTAAGATTGTTTACAGCCACTCAAGCGAGCCTTTAGCCTCTGGCATATATACCTGCAAGGACTGAGGCGTTTAAAAATTACAAGGTCTATAGTTTTAACTTTTGAGGCACTGTCAAAAAAATGAAAATGGATGCTCTTGAAAACTTTTTGCCAATATTTCTTGTTATATGGGCATTTTTTAAACCTGCGACAGAAACTACTAAGTATTTGAATGAGATGAGAGATAAAATTCTCGATACTAAGTTGACTTATACTCTTGAAAACAAGGCATTAATTCTTGAAGACTGGAAAGGTATTTTCATAGCTGACATTCTATATTATTTTTTTATATTGTTATTAACTCTTCTTCTTAGTTGGAATTTCTCAACTAAGATCCCAAATGAGCTATTTCCTATGTTTCTTTGTTTATTTCTCTCATTTATCTCAATTATTCGAATTATTAGATTTTTGCAGGTTGGTTGGTATAAAGAGCGGGTTGCATTAGAAAAGTATCTTAAAGAAGAAAAACGCAATCTTCTATAATTCCTTGTTTGCTCTATGTTGGGGAATATGAGTGCGCTCACTGTTTTACTATTTATGATTGAAAAGGGGCTATCGCAAAGCTAAGGCACTGGTCAGATAAAGCGTGACAACATATTTGCGTCTTTTTTGTATCCATGAAATGGGCATTTCAGCACCCATCCTTCATTAACTGACCAGTGCCAAGGTAAGCATATAGCATCTATTCTCTACTTAAGTCCCGAACATGGATGTGCGATCCCAAGAGATAAACAATTGGCAAGTTATTAATGCATAATACATCATTGGAGCGGACAATATTGAGATATTGAAGTGTTGAATAGGGGGCGATCGCTTGCCGCTCAATTTAGCCGTTAGACATTAACTGAAGGCATGAGAAAAGTTTTCTTTATCTGTTTGGCAGTCATTCGCTTTTTGGTTATTAAAAAGCTAGAGAAGTTTTGCGATGTTTAATTAATGTCTCTACGGGCAAAGCGCTGCGAAGATGTTGCCAAGGTAGAACTTGATTAACATCCCAATCTTCATGGACATACCAAGCTAGAGGCGGTAACTGTCCACGCAATTCCTTAAAAGCACGTTTATAGGAACCATCACTAGGAACATCGCCATCACTATAGCTACAAGCTAGACGCAATAACTTGGTTAGACGGCGATCGCCTCTGGAAATTAGCCCTTGCACAATCGAATCTTTATAACTTTCAGGGCGAAAATCAATTCCTTTAGGTAATAGTTTTTTGCGGAAATACTGCATTTTCTTTTCGGCAGTAGTGCTGATGCCCTGCCATTGCCAAGGCGTATGAGACTTAGGTACAAACGTACTGCAACCAAAAGTGAGCTTCAGCTTTGGCGCGATTTTACGAAGAGAAATTAGCATCTCGATCGTTTGGTCGATATCGTCATCATTTTCCATCGGTACGCCTGCCATGCCATAGAGTTTTAACGATTTCAATCCACCAGCTTGAGCATTGACCGCCGCTTGCTTGATTTCATCATTATGCAATTTCTTATTGATGATTTCGCGCAAACGTTCAGAGCCACTCTCGATCGCAATGGTGACAGAGCGACTATCACGAGTAGAGAGGATTCGGGCTAATTTTTCCGTTAGGGTATTGGTGCGGACTGAGGCAAGGCTGAGCCGCACATCATCAAACTGAGGCTGGGCGAGATGATCGAGCAATGTATCAAATTCAGGATGTTGGGTAATTGATGCACCAAGTAAGCCTAGGCGTTTAGTTACCTCTAATCCTTTTGCGATCGCAGGTATCAGACTTGACTCTAAACTAGCGGTTCTAAAGGGAAGTGTTAAATAACTTGCTAAACAGAAGCGACACATCTCAGGACAGCTTCGTACCACTTCCACCATAAAGATACTTTCCCATGCGGCTTTCTCTGTAACCACTGTAGAGGCAGAGAGAGTGTTCCCTTTGTAGGTTTGTTTATGGATTGTGGCAGGAATTTCAGAATCTATGGGTTGAATTGAAGCGATCGCACCATCATCGGATTCGTAGGTTACTTCATACAATAACGGAACGTAAATTCCATCTAATTTTGCCAAATGGCGCAATTTTACTTCGCGACTAGCATGGCGAACTTCGTGATAAGCATTTAAGAAGTTCCCAATTAATTCTTCACCATCGCCAAGTAGCACAATATCAAACCATGCTGCGAATGGTTCTGGATTGGCGGTGAGAACTGGGCCTCCTCCAAATATTAATGGATGCTCATCATTGCGATCGCAGGTATCGATGGGAATATCAAATTTTTTTAAAGCGGCAAGAATATTGACATAATCTAGTTCCCATGAAAACGAAAATCCTAATATTTCAATCTTCCGTGGTAAGTCCTCATGGGCATCGGTAAACCATCGGCTCACGTTGATCTGCGATCGCGTGGCTAAATTTGCCCAAACGCCTTGATAGCCTAAGCTCGTAATTCCCACGGTGTAGGTATTGGGAAAAGCAAAGACAATATTTACTGCATCGTGATCTGGTGTGGCTGGGTCAAAGAGTAAATGTTCGGACTGAAAGTAGGATTGGTTCAACGTTTCGGGAATATATCGCAATATCGCTATTATGCCATATCTAAATGGACTCAAAACGAAGCAGAGAGGTGTGCCGCACCTCTCTGCTTCAACTCTTTGGTAGGGTGTGTTAGCGATAGCGTAACGCACCTGCGGTTATTGGGTGCGTTACGCTGACGCTAACACACCCTACGAGCTAAGAGTTACGAGCAATTTGGGGTTTCCCCGACAGGCTGCTAGAGTTATATTTTATGAAACTGCCAATGGATTTCTTATGTCAGAACAAACAACAACATATTTAGAGCTATCGGAAGGAGATAGTGGTTCTCACAAGTTTTATGAAGTAATTGTGAATAATACAAATGTGTCGATTCGCTATGGTCGGATTGGCGATCGCGGACAAACCAAAGTCTCTGCCTTTGATACACCTGAGAAAGCTCTGGCTGATGCCACCAAAAAAATCAACGAAAAGAAGCGTAAAGGTTATGCCCTAGCTGTAATGGGCAAGCGCCAGAAAAGATCTGTTACTCGCCGACAAATTACCAGTACCAAATCATCCTCTAAACAGTCGCCAGTCATCTGGAAGTTTGCCACTGGAGCATCTGCCTTTGGTGTCTCTGTCGATGAAATGGGTTACTGGGTTGGTAATCAAGATGGGCGGATCTATACTCTCACTCACGATGGTCAAGTTACGAATCAGTTCAAACTACCTGATGGCGTAAAGTGTATTGTTAGCGATCGCGATTGGCTATATGCAGGATGTGATGACGGTAAGGTCTATGACTTGGGTGGAAAAGTGCCGCGTGTTGCCTATGAGATTGCACGGGATGTTGATATTTTTTGGCTAGATATTAGCGATGGCATTTTAGGGGTGTCAGATCGAGATGGTGGTATTACCACCATCAATCATGAGGATGAATCGAAATGGACAAAACGTAGCAGTGGCACTGCTGGCTGGATGGTGCGTTGCGATGAGATTGGCATCTATCACGGGCATAGTCAAGGCGTAACGATGTATGACTGGGAAGATGGACAAGTGATCTGGAATCAGCCCACCCAAGGCGATGTCCTATTCGGTTGGCAAGAGGAGTCCATGATTTATGTTGGTACTTATAACAAGTTAGTCCAAAGTTTCACCAAAAAAGGTGAAATCGGCACTGCCTATCAATGTGATGCTGCCATCTATTCCTGTGCGACCGCAGGCGATGGTGAGTATGTATTTGCTGGTGATAACTGTTCTTCGATCTATTGTTTCAACCGTGATGGCGATCGCCTCTGGAAATTGGGAACTGGTTGCGGCTCTGCTTATTCGATGCAGTTCTTTAATGGGAGGTTATACATCGTCACAACTGACGGCTCTTTTGCTTGTATTGATGCTAGTGAAACCGCAATTCAAGCTGCTCAAGCAGGAACATTCACTCAAGCCGTTAATATCAAGTCTCCGAAATTAGAGGATATTTTACCATCTACGACATTGGAAACTACTTCAGATAGTAGCCGTGGTGTATTGTTAGAATGTTTCCAAGAAGGAAGCAAGTTGAGAATTCGCGTTATCTCTGATGGCTATGACCAGACTTGGAAGGTGCAATTCCCCAAAGACATTCGCGAAGCAGGCGCACGTTATCTCGTTGACGAAATTCGCGAATCTTCCAATGGTAGTTTTTATCGTACCTTTGGAGATATTAGAAAGTTAGTTTAGAACTTTCTAATATCCATTAAATTAGCCCTGCACTCAAGTGCAGGCTAAAAGCTCAAACCCTTTGGAACGGGTTAATTTAGAGTATTCTATAGTCCACTTCAGTGGACTTGAGCTTTTAGCCAAGAACTTGAGTTCTTGGTTTATTTGTGTATGCCCTATTTAAAATAGATAAAACTACCGATAGATATCTTATGTCAGAACAAAAAACCTATTTGGAACTATCCGAAGGAGATAGTGGCTCTCATAAGTTTTATGAAGTAACTGTAAATGGTTCAGAAGTAACCATCCGCTATGGTCGGATCGGCGATCGCGGACAAACTAAAGTCTCAACCTTTGCCACACCTGAGAAAGCTCTGGCTGATGCCACTAAAAAAATTAACGAAAAGAAACGCAAAGGCTATGGGCTAGCCGTCATGGGCGAACGCCAGAAAAGATCTGTCACTCGTCGTTCAGGCGCGATCGCAGAGAGCTATAACCAGTCTAGAAAAGGAAGGCGATCGCCAATCATTCAAGCGCCTGTGGTATGGCGGTTTGACACGGGTGCAAGCGCCTTGGGGATTTATATCAAAGACGATCTCTGTTTCGTCGGAAATCAAGCAGGTAAGATTTCCGCAATTACCCATGATGGCAAAGTCCAGATTCAATACAAGCTTCCAGATGGAGTGAAATGTATTCTCGCTGATGATGATTGGCTTTATGCTGGTTGTGATGATGGCAATGTCTATGATCTCAGTGGCAAATTGCCGCGTGTGGCTTACGCCATTGCCGATAATGTGGATATCTTTTGGATTGATGTCAAAGATGGCATTCTCGCTGTTTCCGATGCGGCGGGATATGTGACCGTGATTAATCATGATGATGAGTCGCAATGGTCGAAAAAGAGCGCAGGCGATCGCGGCTGGATGGTGCGTTGTGATGAGATTGGGGTATATCATGGCTACAACAATGGGGTCACGATGTATGACTGGGAGGATGGAACAGAAATTTGGTCGCATCGAGTCAATGGTTTGGTGGGCTTTGGTTGGCAAGAGGAGTCCAGCATCTTTGCTTCGACAACTACTGGAAATGTCCACCGCTTTAGCAAAAAAGGTGATGTTGAGGCTGTCTATCGTTGCGATGCCTATCTCTGCTCCTGTGCCACGGCTGAGAATGGCAAGTATGTATTTGCAGGCGATACCTATGGCGCGATCTACTGTTTTAATGAAGCAGGCGATCGCCTCTGGAAGCTAGACTCTGGCTGTGGCGCGTCCCAGTCTATGCAATTCTTTAAAGATCATCTCTACATTGTGACGCACTTGGGCTTTTTGGCTTGCATTGATGCCAGTGAAGCAGCGATTCTAGCAGCTCAGTCTGGCACTGTGACCGAAACAGTCAATATCAAAGCTTCAACTTTAGAGGATATTCTCCCTTCTGCAACCTTAGAAACCACTTCTGATAGTAGTCAAGGCGTATTAGTGGAATGTTTCCAAGATGGAAGTAAATTGCGAATTCGCGTTATCTCTGACGGCTACAATCAGAATTGGAAAGTCCAATTTCCTAAAGATATTCGCGAAGCTGGCGCACGTTATCTGGTTGAAGAAATCCGAGAATCTTCCAATGGTAGTTTTTATCGTACCTTTGGCGATATTAGAAGGTTAGTTTAAGAGAGGGTTTTTAGTTACTTTTTCGTCTTATGCGCTTTACACGTTTTGGTCTGTACTTGGCTTTAATGCGCTGGACTTGCTCCTTGAGCTTGCCACCCTTTTCAGGATTGACCATAGCCACAAAGTTCGCAAAGCCTTCAATCGATTGAATTAAATCAGGATAGTTACCCCAATGCTTTCCTGCTAATCCATCCTTCTCAATGTGAAACAAGGTAGCCCGAAAACGTTTGAGTGTCTCTCTATCCACATTTAGCTTCTCATTGACTACAATCCCTGTTACTTCTTGATGTTGAGACTTATGGAGAACTCTCGTCTTTTGGGGATGGATGGTGAATCCCTCATGAGTTGAGATCGCTTCCGTCCGTTTCAGCACATTACAGATCTGTCGCAAATTCTCACCAGAACCAGAGAAGGTCAAATCATCAGCATAGCGGGTATACACAAAACCCAGACTTGCTGCCATCTTAGTAAGACGCAGATCGAGGCGACGACAAATTAAATTGGTAATAGCTGGGCTGCTGGGTGCGCCTTGGGGTAAATGGCGATCGCCTAAAGCCACATAATAGGTTTTGCCATCAAGTTCTACTGCCTCTACAGCAGCATCAGTACAAATTAGTCCAAATATCGTGGCAGCAGCTTCAGAATAGCCTAAAGATATAAACAATCCCTTGACCCGCTTGTAAGAGATAGAAGGAAAAAAATCTTGTAAGTCTAGATTAATAACCACATCGGCTCCCACATGTGGCTCGGCATTGGTGACAATCGATCTCCCACGACAAAATCCATGCGCCGCCTTATGTAAATCTACTTGCTCTAAAATGTTATAGAGAATCCATGTCTGCGCTCGTTTGAGCCTTGGCATCGGTGCAGAAATCAACCGCTCGCCGCCTGTTTTCTTAGCGATTTTGAAACGGATGTAGTGAGAGATATTGCTAGCCCGTCGTGCAAAGGCTAAAAACCGCAGTTCACCGAGGCTGATTCCCATGGCAGCAGCAATCTCTCCTGATGTGCCATATTCTGGTAAGCCGTAGCTTTGTAAGCGATCGCGATCGCATTCGGTTTTATTGAGTCCTGCGGAAACTCCTTCACCTAGAAATACAATTTCTTGTTGTTTCTTGAGTTCCCAAATTTCTAAACGTTCTTGCCGCTCTCGCTCTCGCCGCTCTTTGGTTTCTTGCTGTTTGCGTTTAGACTCCGCTAATCTCTGGGCTAAAGCTTCTTTTTTGAGTGCTTCTTCGTTATGCAGTTGGCGATTTTGCGCTCGTAAATCCTCAAGCTCCCGCATGATCTCGCCCTTGCGCCGAATCTCATCGGCAGGATCCTTGGGCATTTCACCTGCGGCTGGCCAAAATCCTAAACGAATCATTTCCTCCAGAATTACTTCATCTCTGGAGCTACGCCTAATGCGATCGTAAAGTTCCTGACGGGTGCGGGGTTGGTTAGTCATAGTTATTTACCGCAAGTTGCGATTAAACAGAACCCAAATTTCTATTTAAAAATGCTGCTTTACAACATTTTTAAATAGAAATTTGGGTTCTCATTCAGCGCTTTGCGCTGTAAAAAAGTCACATTCAGCAGTCAACAGGTTACTCCTTCGTAAACCTCTCAGGACTGGATTGCTCAACTCCAGCGGCTCCGCTACTAGTGTGTTCGTTAGCTTTTCGGAAGCCAAACCGTAATAACACACTAGTAGCGAGAGACGCACAGTTAAGAGCAAGCCAGTGATGCGCGCTTAGACTAAATGCAAGAATGGCGATCCACCATTCGGATTGCAAGGTTGTTTGCCCTTATGACTGCTGTTGCGACTATTTCGTACATGTTTGATATACAAATATGTACTACTCAAAAGATAGCCTAAACAGGGGCTTTGGGTCAAACTCATATTTTGTGTTGGTTGTTAGGACGAAGGATGCGTAGCGGAATCTCTTGATGATCTTGTGGCGCACCCCAGAATTGATCCAGTGTGGGACCATCACTTACACGGTGATCGCGAAAGAAAAAACTCCACCACTCGTGTAAAAAAACACGCTTCCCCATACGGGTAAACCAGTTCATCCCATGTCGAGCCGCGCGATCGCTTTGGAGAAACGATCTCCATAATGCCTTTGGGCGAGTTTGCAGCACAATTTCGATAAACTTGACCCATAGAAAAATGCGCCAAGGTGGCATATGTAGTGTCTGTAGAACTTGGTGTTTATAGTCCCACTTGCGTTGATCTAGTTGGATAATGCGGCGACCAGATACAATGCGGTAGTATCCTGTCCATCTGTGTGGTGTGACATACAACGTCATAATCTGGTCTGGATCATACAAAAGCAACTGTCGCAGGGAGCGGATAAAATCCCAATCTTTCACCTCCTCAAAGTCAGTTACCCATGTTGCGAGCGACAGAATGCCATGTTTTCGCAGCAGTTGAATAGCCTCGCGATCGGTCTGCGTTGCTCCTCCCTTGCGAATTTTTTTGAGCGTAGCCTCATCGGTGTTCTCCATCCCCATAAGAAACCTCTCAACACCAGCTTTGCGATACAGGTGTAGGATATCCGCATCTCGAACAATATCATCCGCACGAGTTGAGCCGATAATAGTCACATTGATATTCTCGGCGATGATTGCCTCGCAAAGTTCTCGCCAGATCGCCTTGTTCACAGTTGGATTTTCGTCAGCTAAGTTAATTAGCTCCACTCCGTGTGTACGATGGAGCCAAGCAATCTCTTTGGCGAATTTCTGTGGGTCGCGATGCCGCCAACGCGCCCAGAAGCCGCGCTGACCACAGTAGTTGCATAGATGTGGACATCCCCGCGAGAACTGCATAACAACAGCTTGCTTTCCGCCATAGTAACTATATTTTTTGAGATCAATCAATTCCCAGCCAACGCGATAGGCATCGAGGTCTTCAATCATAGGAGCTGGCGGTGTCTCAACAATCTGACCGTCATCAAGGCGGAAAGCGATACCATCTACGCTGACAAAATCATGAGGGAGATGATTAGCACATTCAATAGCTGCCATCAATTTGGTTACGGTAGCCTCACCTTCGCCACGAATAATCAGGTCGATCTGTGGTTCATGAGCGAGGATGTCACGAAAATGATAAGTTGGGAAGACACCACCATAAATGATTGTGATGTTCGGTAACTCTGCACGAAAGTGCCGAGTCAAATCGACGACAATTGGGTGCGCCGATGTCGAGCCAGAATGTCCAATGAGAAGAACCTGTGGGCAGTGCATAACGACTTGCCGAACAATCTCAGTATGCGAAAGGGGACCAATTTCAGCATCGAGCAGTGTGACATCATGTCCAGCATCTATTAATGACCCACCCACGCACAGAAGTCCTAGTGGTGGCAACTGCTCAAGTGGAATGCGACTGCCTATTGATGGGTGTGGCGGATTGACAATGAGAATTTTCATAGCGCTCCATACTCGACTTTGCGGCGGATTGAAAGATTATGACATGCTTCCAAACTCTATGCCTATCATGCACCTTATGTGCGGCAATATACAGAGTTTGCTTTAGGCTAATATTAGGACTACATGATAATATTCATCATAATTTATCCTATGAGACATGATTTTCTTGATTCAATTGCGAATAACCCTTTTTATAAGCTGATTCAGCAAAAATATAAAGGTAAGGTCGCGCGGCGAAGTGGCGTTAGCTACATGAACCATATTCAAGAAGGTGCTTTTATTCTTCAGTTGATTTACGGCAACAACGAAGACTTGATGGAAGCATTTTGTCTCCATCCAATTTTCCAAAATGACAAATCACTATCTCAGTTACTTTCTGATGATTCAGATGAACTTTCCTTTATCTCTCCTCGCGCCATAATTCTAGGAATGGAGTATCGGCGAGTTACTAGTAGTTATAAGATCAAAAATAAAATCAAAAGCTTCGACTCCATCGAAATTGGCCCACTCGACAAAGTTCATAAGATGTTAGTAGCCGACAAAATTCAAAACAAAAAAGATTTTATGAAATATATGTATTTGAAGCACGATCGACCTTCTTATCAAAAGGCTTCTGAGCATGGACTTCAATATTTTGATAGTTGGCTTAACCGATTGTCTGTTAGTCAAGAAATGTATACAGAAATAGTAGAGCAAGTGGAGCAAAATAATCAGTAGTTAATTAAATGTAGATGGACATAGATACCTACTAAAATTACCGAAAAAGCAACTGTATTTGGCAATTTTGATTGTTTATATAAAGAGAGAGATATCCAAAATTGGATTAACAATAAAACTAGAACTGTATCTACGAAAGTTCTTTTTCATTGGAATCATGGACAGATAGAAATTGATGAGGATAATGTCAAATTAGATGTTATTGCTGAGGGTGCGCTATTTATAGGTGTTTACCAACAAGGAATTATGAAGAAGCCGCTCAAACTATCCACCGATAAAATTGAAGTAGATTTCGGAAGAGCATTTCTTTTATTTAGAAATTTGCCAGCGATAAGATTTACTGCGGATGGTAACGTTCTTTATGATGTATTTATCAGAGAGATGAATAACTAGGCATTCATCACAGCATATTCATCATATTTATTGATTTACTAGTTTGAGCTTGCCATACAAATAATTAAACGAACGACCAAATAATTAAACGAACGACGCTGCTTTATCAGGCTGACTGCTAAGCTAAAGTCTACGAAATCGATCTTTGTCAGATTTTTGACCGCAAATCGGTTTAATCGTTCATCTGTACATCTTTCAGCCATCTTTTGAGATGCTTCGATGAGATTATTCTGATTATACCGATGGTCTCTGAATAAGCCCTCAACGGGATTTGAACCCGTGACCTTTCCCTTACCAAGGGAATGCTCTACCCCTGAGCCATGAGGGCGTTTTTTAACGCTTTGCAATTATGACACAGTAACGTACATTTTTTTACAACCTCAGAGAAAATATTTCCATACTGCGATCGCCGCACTATAAAAAACGCTATTTATTCACGTTCACACGATAAAAGCAGAGAGGTTTTATCGACAAATTATCCCTGCGTGGCAAGTTTTTGGGTTAGTGTCATGAATTTTCGCGCCCTAGACGATCCTAAAGCACTCCCACAGAAATCTATAATTAGGCTGTAGGGAAGGGTTTTGCAGATATAGTAATGTAAGCTTTGCTTAGGACATAAAACCCAAATTAATAAAGGCGGAGCAAAGCTCTGCCTTTATTAATTTGGGTTTTGATTTGTCCTAGCTATCTCTATACATTGCGATACAAGTGTCTATAGCTAATGGTTGGATTCCTACAGCAAATTTTCTATAAAACTAAGCTGATTTTTTACATAAAGCCACGTAATGTGCGGCTTTATAGCTGTCGCCAAGTGGACTAGGACATAAACCACAAGAATTGATTGGCGGCGCTTCGTGCCGCCAATCAATTCTTGTGGTTTGATTTGTCTTAAGACAAGTGACTGTAGCTATATGTAAAAAATTTATTGGTTCGCTAGTTTATAATTTGCTGTAGTAAAGACATTCAGCGCAATGCTTCGTCCCCCATTTGTTGCCTAATCCCAAATCACTGTAAAATTCTAATCAAAGTCTATAGATTAATTCTTAAAAATGTCACAGTATCACAAGCCTACAGTTATTATCACAGGCGCATCTTCAGGTGTTGGACTATGGTCTGCCAAGTCAATGGCAGACAAAGGCTGGCATATCGTCATGGCTTGCCGCAATATCCCCAAAACTGAAAAAGCCGCCGAATCCGTCGGTATTCCTAAAAGCAGCTACACAATCATCCAAGTTGATCTTGGTTCCCTAGTTAGTGTGCGCGAATTTGTGGCTAAGTTCCGCGCAACAGGAATGCCTCTTGATGCCTTGCTCTGTAACGCCGCGATCTATATGCCTTTACTCAAAGAACCATTGCGATCGCCTGAAGGTTTTGAGTTGACAATGACCACCAATCACCTCAGTCATTTCCTCCTCTGCAATCTGTTACTAGATGACATGAAAAAGTCCACCTATCCTGATCGCCGTATGGTCATCTTAGGAACTGTCACCCATAATCCCGATGAGCTGGGCGGTAAGATTCCTCCACAGCCAGATCTTGGTAATCTCGAAGGCTTTGAGAAAGGATTCAAGCCACCAATCTCCATGGCAAATGGGAAGAAATTTGAACCTGTCCGCGCCTACAAAGAGAGCAAAGTTTGCAATATCCTGACTATGAGAGAGTTGCACCGCCGCTTTCATGAATCCACTGGGATCACCTTCACATCTCTCTATCCTGGTTGCGTTGCTGATACGCCGCTCTTCCGCAATCACTATCCTCTCTTTCAGAAGCTATTCCCATTGTTCCAAAAGAATATTACCAAGGGATATGTCACTCAGGAGCTGTCAGGTGAAAGAGTTGCTGATGTTATCGCTGCTCCTGAATACAAACAGTCAGGAGCTTACTGGAGTTGGGGCAATCGGCAGAAAAAAGATGGTAAGTCCTTTGTTCAGACAGTCTCTCCTCAAGCTCGCGATGATGCCAGAGCCGAGCGCATGTGGGATTTGAGCGCCAAGTTGGTCAGATTAGTCTAAATCAAAAATTTACTTAGTCTGCCGAAACAAACTACAGCGCCTAGTTCTCAAACCAGAATCAAAAATTGCGGTAATACCAATTCTGCAAATGGCGTGCTATTTAGAAGAATTAAAACCCTTATTGGATTTGGGGTTTAATTCTGGACATAAAGCTAAAAAGAGAGTTGCGGTGCAAAGCACCACAACTCTCTTTTTAGCTTTGATTACATGCCTTGCTACAGCTATAGTCACTTGTCTTAGGACAAATCAAAACCCAAGAATTGATTGGCGGCGCTTCGCGCCGCCAATCAATTCTTGGGTTTTACGTCCTATGCACACTTGGCTACAGCTATATAACTTGAATAGTAGCAATACCAATCTTTTTTGACTCTAATAGTAATTGCAATGTAATTTTTGTTCAGGATATAAAACTAAAAAGAGTAAAAGAACAAGATGTAGGGGCAATTCATGAATTTCCCTAATGTAAAATGAGACTTTCAGGGCATTTTTGCGTAAGTCCTCAAAGTGTTGCAAAGCAACACTTTTAAAAATCTATTGCTTCGTAGAAAGTTGTCCAACCATCTCTGCTCGTGATGAAACCTCAAGTTTACGGAACATTCGCTTTAAAGCTTGCTTTACAGAATTTTCTGTAATCCAAAGCTCAATCCCAATTTGGGCATTTGTTCGACCAAGAGCAACCAGTTCCGCAATTTGTAACTCGCGAGGTGTTAAGAGATCGCTACTCAGAGATTGACGCTGAGATGTATTCGTTGCAATCCAAGCTGATACATGCAAACAGATCGCGCTCAAATCAGCTAAATTTTGCGTATCAAAGCTAGTCATTGCCTTCTCACGAGTGCAACCGACTACGCCCACTAACTGACCACTATTGACAATCGGACCTGCCATAACATGCCAATGATCGGGTCGGGGGCAAATTAATGACCAGACTTTGGGTGTTACAACTAAACCTTCATGGACAGGAGAATGTCGCTCGACGAGATAACGGGCAATGGGATTATGTTCGACCGATAGCGCCACATTCAATATTTTCTGAAAATCACGATTGCCCAAATGTAATTGGTCAAAGAAAAAAATCGCCGATCGCGTAGCTGCAAAATATTCACCAATAGTCGGTGCAACCTGCGATCGCAAATTGTGTCGCTCCTGCGATTGGTTGATTGATTCAAAGATCAGCTTTAAGGGACTTGTCATAGCGCAAACTTTTGAACGAAGTGTACCCGATCGAGGTCTAGAGAAATTAATGCACTCAACTTAATATTACTCTCGTTCTCCCAAACGGATTGAAATGATCGAAACAATGACACAGGAAGCTATCTTCAGTCCCTTCTTTGCAACCATACTCCTCACAATTTTAGTGTGGGTGTACATGTATATTCGCCGCATCAATTTTATTGTGAATAAAAAGCTAACTCCCAAAGAGCTTACACCAGTTGTCCTCGCTCAGTTATCTCCTCCAGCAGTATCCAATCCATCAGACAATCTCAAAAATTTATTTGAGCTTCCAATCATTTTTTATGCCCTTGTCTTCTATCTCTTTATCACCAAACAGGTAGATTCAATATATGTCAATACGGCATGGATTTTCTTTGGGTTTCGCACCTTGCACAGCCTTGTCCACTGTACATTCAATCTGATTATGCTGCGATTTTATCTCTATTTGATTTCTGCGATCGCCCTATGGTTTATGACAATTCGTGCGTTTCTAATGTACGTTAACTCGTAAATCCAATGACCAGAAAGCCTTGAGAACATCTCATCAATTAGCATCATACAAAAGCATGAGTGTATTTCGCTCTACTTTACTTTGGTAAGCGACTGTTTTATCGTTGAATCTAGACAAAGTTTAAATTCGTAGGAGTAAAGCCGCATCGTGCTTGATTTAAGGGGAAAGATTGCTTTAGTAACTGGTGCATCGCGAGGCATTGGTGCGGCTGTTGCTCAACAATTGGCTGAGCGGGGAGCCGATATCATCATCAACTACCGCAGTAAAGCGCATCGAGCCGAAGAAATTGCAGCGAATGTGATAACAACTGGGAGTCGTGCGATTCTTGCACAAGCAGACATCACCAATGCAGAGCAGGTTGGCAAAATGATGCAGAGCATTGCCACTGACTTGACGAAATTGGACTTATTAGTACTTAATGCCAGTGGTGGTATGGAAAAGGATAAATCCACAGACTATGCGATGGATCTTAACCTCAAGGCGCAAGAGCGATTGGCAGATCTAGCAGTTCCCTTAATGAAAGATGGTGGACGAATTGTGTTTGTGACTAGTCACTTAGCGCATTTTTATGGACAAAAGCCTGTAAGTGCCATCTACGAAAACGTTGCTGCAAGTAAATACGCAGGTGAACAGTCGCTGCGCGATCGCATTCCCCAACTCACTGATAAAGGAATTAGTTTGGTCGTTGTTAGTGGAGATTTAATCGAAGGGACAATCACGCCAAAACTAATGGAACGTGCAAATCGAGGATTTATCAACGAACGACGCGAACAAGCAGGTACATTACCAACCGTTGCCGATTTTGCAAAGGCGATCGCTGATGCTTGTGCAAATACAAGTCTCAGCAGTGGAGAGACCATATTTGTAGGAAGTACGGAATGGTAGGTTCAAAATTACTGTCAATGGATCGACATAGGAGATTCACAGAATGTGTCAATGCGTTAAAGTAGAACATCGATCGCTATATTCATCAGAGCGGGTAAACTGTGCATACTCGGAAGTAGCTGCCACATTACGAATTTCTGAACAAGCCTTTAAAAATGCGATCGCCGATGTTTTATTAGCGTCTGGATATCAGCGTCATCAATCAAAAGACCTCAATCTCAAAAAACTAAAACAACAATGGTGCTTATTTTAGTTTTTAGCGAAAAACTAAAATAGTGTCTTTCCTTATTCTAGATTTTGCTAAATTTTGACATCCTCACCCTTGTAGCCAGCTTCGCAATTTGCTAAGATTTTATCTATGCACATCATCACGCGATCGCGCCTTATTGAATTTTGGGAAAAGCATCCAGACTCAAAACCGAGTTTACTTCTTTGGCATAAAATCGCTATTACTGCCAAATGGCAAAACTTTATCGAAGTGCGTGAAGTTTTTGCCTCAGCCGATCAAGTAAAAAATCTGACAGTCTTTAATATCGGAGGAAATAAATACCGTTTAATCGCATTCATTGATTATAAGTACCAAAAGATTTTTATTCGCAATATTCTTACTCATGCTGAATATGACAGAAACGACTGGAAAAAAGATGACTGGTACGAATAAAACAATTAGCTATCAACCAAAAATTAAAATCTATGATTACAGCCGAAACTAATAATTACATCCAACTTCTACAAACATTTCCACCACGACCAATCAAATCAGAAAAGGACTTACTTGCAGTCCAAGGAGTGATCGATCGCATAGTCGATGCTGACGAAATAACACCAGAACAACAAGACTACATCAATATTCTGGGAATGCTGATTTATGAATACGAAGAAAAGTATGTATCCATCCCCGATTTAAGCGGCGTTGAGTTACTCAAGGCACTAATCCATGAGTTTAACCTTCAACAAAAAGACCTAGTTCCAATTTTTAAAACAGAATCCATTGTGTCAGCAATTCTCAATGGCAAGCGTAAATTCACAGTAGAACATATTGAAAAACTAGCTAACTTTTTTAACCTCTCCCCTTCAGTATTTTTCAAGGGATAATCATAGATTGCCATGAATTGAACCTCTGAACAAGCCTTTAAAAATGCGATCGCAGATGTTCTATTAGCATCTGGATATCAGTGTCATTTCTCTCAGGAATTTGATCGCGAAAATGTCATTTCCCCTAATGAGGCACTCGCCTTTATCCAAATTACCCAACCTAAAGTCTGGGAGAAATTAGAGATTACTCATGGTGACAAAACAGGCGATCGCATTATTGCCGCCCTTTGTAAAACGTCTTATCGACCACAGACAAAATCAAAGAGCAAGGTCAATTCATAAATTGCCCTTGCTCTTTGATTTAAGCCAATCGTTTTAACAAACAACTAACTTCTCAATGTTGCTTGGAACTTCTCTTCAAGTAAGTCACGGACTTTCTGATGAATGGGATTAATATCGGCATCAGTTAGAGTGCGATCGCTAGCTCGATAAACTAGTCTAAAGGCAAGACTGCGAGAACCTTCAGGAACGCCTTTACCAATATATTGATCGAAGAGAGTTACAGAATCTAGCAACTCGCCGCCCACATGGGTAATCGATCGCTGAATATCAGCAACTGTGAACTTCAATGGTGCGAAGAAAGCAATATCGCGATCGCTGCTGGGGTAAGTGGAGAAAGGATGGAATGTAGGAATCGATTTCTTCATCATCGCATCAAGCAATGTGTAGAAATCTAGCTCGAAGGCATAAATTTCATCAGGGAGTTCTCTCTCAGCGCGTAGCTGTGGATGTAACTGACCGAATGTACCGAGGCGTTCACCTGAGATCCATAGCGATGCAGTTCGTCCTGGATGCAATCTTGTATCTTTTTGATCGGGTTGATACTCGACTGATACGCAGAGATTATGGAAGACAGAATCCAGCAAGCCTTTCGCTTCATAGAAATTCATAGGCTTGGATTCATGCTGCCAAGTGCCGACGGTCGGGTCGCCGCCGAAAATCCCTGCAATGCGATCGGTTTCATCACTGCCAGCTTCATCGAGCCAGAACACGCGACCAATTTCAAATCCATTCAGGATTCCATTGCCTTGATTAATATTGAAAGCACATGACTCAATCAAATTAGTGAGTAAATCACCACGCAAAGCGCCATATTCGATCGCTACAGGATTATTGATTTTCACCTGATGAGACTCAGCAGGACTGCATAGGGACATATGCATTACTTCATTCAAGCCGACAGCACGAAAGGCGGCTCGAATCATCCGACCACCTTCTTGATCGGCGGAAAGGAACCCAAACTCAGTTCTTGCAGGTAAAGTTTCCACAAATTTATCGTAGCCGTAGATCCGCGCAATTTCTTCCACCAAGTCGATTTCGCGCTCAATATCAGCATAACGATAGGGAGGCACGGTTACTTTCCATGTAGCATAGCTGCCTTCTTCGATCGGTTGCTTTACCAGCTCAAAGGACAGTACTTTGAGAGTTTGTTCGACTTCAGCTTCAGAAAGTAAAGCTAATGCGTCATCATCTTCGCGATCGACCTCTCCAAGGACTTGCCACACCTTAGTCAAGCGCAAATCAATCATGCGAACTTCCTTGGAACGTGCATCCACGATGCTCTGTTCTACGACTTCACCACCAGCCATCTCCATAATCATCTGCACCGCTTTTGCCGAGGCAGATTCGATCGCAGCTTGATTAACGCCGCGTTCATAGCGTGCCGATGCCTCGGTGCGTAGCCCTTGAGCACGAGCCGATCGCCTTGTGGTGACTTGCGTGAATAGAGCTGCCTCTAAAACAATATTTATAGTTTTTTCAGAAACTTCAGTTTCTGCGCCACCCATCACGCCTGCGATCGCGATCGGTTTGTCACCTGATGTAATCAACAAATTTTGACTAGTAAGACTGCGATCGGCATCGTCAAGAGTTTTGATCTTTTCACCAGACTTTGCAAAGCGCACACCAATCTTGATACCGTCAGCCAAAGTATCCGCATCAAAGGCATGGAGAGGCTGTCCCCATTCCAGCAAAATGTAGTTGGTAATATCGACGATATTGTTAATAGAGCGCATTCCCGCCGCTTCAACGCGGCGTTTTAACCATTCGGGCGAAGGTGCAACTTTTACGCCTTTAATCAATGTCCCAATGTAGGCAGGGCAAGATTTAGAATCTTCTACCGTTACCCAATTCGCGGCTTTTGGCTGAAAATCTGTAGTTGCTAATGGTAATCGCACTTCTTTGCCAAGTAGCGCTGCTACTTCACGGGCGATCCCCACCATACTCAGTGCATCAGCACGGTTAGCTGTTGAAGTCACATCAAGAATCGCATCATCAAGTCCGAGCAATGGACGCACATCTGACCCAACGGTCACGCCTTCAGGAAATTCATGGATACCGCTTGATTCTTTAGCTAGCCCAATTTCTGAAAGTGAACAAATCATCCCCTCAGAACGCTCGCCACGTAACTTAGTCGGGCGCAATTTCAAATCAACCGTCGGTAAATAAGTGCCAATTGTGGCAACAGGTACAAACAAACCCTGTCTAGCATTTGCCGCGCCACAGACGATTTGTAAAGGCTCAGGTGCACCTACATCTACTTTACAGACCTGTAATTTATCAGCATTAGGGTGACGCTCAGCCGTAAGGATATGTCCAACCACAACTCCCTCAGCCCATGTCCTGCGATCCTCTATTGACTCGACTTCAAAGCCTGCCATAGTCAGTTTTTCATCTAGCTCTTGCGGCGAGAGATCGCAGTCTACAAGTTCACGGAGCCAATTCAGAGAGATACGCATTGGGAAATTCTGGAGAAAAGAGTATTAAGAAATATTCAGGCTATAGTAGTTTAGCAAAATCCGCACTCCAAACTTACTAACTACATTTCATGGTTACCAATTTATTCAACTAACATGGGAAATATCCCATTTAGCGGTGTGAGTAAATTCGAGTAAAAAAGAATTTGATACATCGTCCGCTCGCGGCAAGTTTATTCATTAAGTCAAGACGAAGAACCACGACAAGCTTTTACGAAGCTTTTTCCTAGTCTTGTGAGCCTAATAACTTCAGTGTTAGCGTAGATATTTGTAATCGATTCAGTGTTTACAGATAGTTCCTCATCATCTAAAGAGGTTTCAGTTACAACTTCATAACTTTCTTCTTCATCAGGATGATAACATAGCCGAATCCTTAACAAATTATCTATTGACAGATAAAATTCTTCATCGTTAAAACCAACAAATTCTTGGATTTTTTTTAGCCAAAACTGTTTTAAAAAATTACGCTTGCTTTTTCTACCTTCAGGAGTCTTGTCTTCTTGAAGTTTATCTAAATCCATTTCTAGAGAATATAAATAGTCAATAATCTTAGCTTCGCTTTGAATAATTTCAGAAAGTATTTTGGAATAACTAGGATGTATAGAATCACCTATTACAGCAGATGCCAGAAGTCCCATCCACTTTTTAGTTAGATCATCATCTTCTTCTAAAGAAGCTTGCTCTATCAAAGGTAGCAATATTTTAGGTTTACAGATAGTTGGCTTCAAGTTTAATTCTGCAAGAATTTCTCCAGCCCCTTCTACTACTTTAGCGGCCTGTTTTGCTCTCCATTGAGAGTAATTAACTGACAAAGAATCTCCCAACCAAGAACCTATGATTTTGGCTGATGGGGATACGACATCTTTAACGATTCCTCCAACTGTAGAACTCAATCCACTTTTAATTTCTTCAGACATTTATCAATAACCTTTGTTGCTTAATTAAGCTAGCCTAAATTGTTAATTGTTTCTCAAGACTAAAGTTCTATCAGAATATTTCAAACCTTGCTTAAGGTTAATTCAGCAAATCATTTACTAATTATAGAAAAGTACTTATTTCCCTCGTTTCAAACCTTAATATAAGCACTAAGAAAAATCAATTGGTTTACCATATCTTCAGCAGACTTTTGACTTATTAGCTTTAACAGACCACGAAGTTGCTCTCCAATTGAGTAACGTTGTTGTGGAGCGAGAATAATTCCACTATGCTCTATACCTTTTGCTATAAAAACATGATGGAGGTTCTGAAAGTCTCCCATATTAAAGCTATATACGACTCGGCTCTGTTCTTTTGCCCATATTAATTGCTCTTCGTCTGAGAAACTAAACCTTGCTGCATCAGCAACAGTTACAACATCAACCTTAGAATTTTTGAGTGCTGATACTAAGGCACTTTGAAGAGCATCTTCATCAAAATAAAGGTGGATTTGACTCATTGATATGCGTAACTCGCTTCTAGACAGGCAAAGTCCTGATAGTAATTAGAAATTTCTAAGTCAATCAGTTCTTTATTGGAGTAATAATAAGCAAGTGCAGCATATATCTGGGCTGGATTCAGATGTGGTCTTTGCTGAATAATTTCTTCTACCTTCATACCTGCGTTAAAATCAACTGCGATAGTATGCACAGTTGTTCTTGTCCCCGCTATTCTGGGACGACCGCCACAGATTCCATGAGTTTGTGTAATTAGAGTACTAATATCAACAACTGTTTGCATAGTTAACTCATTGAGATACTTTTTGCTACGCTAAACTCAATCCTAGCATAGTCACCATGAGGCAATCGTACTCACTACTGGACAATCTGATCAGAAATATTCAGGCTATAGTAATTTAACGAAATCCTTACTCCAAAATTGTCAGCAGCATTTCATGTCTGAAGTTAATTCTGATGCGATCGCAAAACGCCTAAATCAAATTCGCGCCAAAATTCCGCCGCAGGTAAAACTCGTTGCGGTCAGCAAATATACGACTACTGAGGCGATACGCGCAGCCTATGCCGCAGATGTGCGCGACTTTGCGGAATCACGGGTACAGGATGCAAAAATTAAGCAACAAGAATTAGCGGATTTAACCGATATCACTTGGCACATGATTGGTTCTTTGCAAAGTAACAAGGCAAGAGCTGCGATCGCGCAATTTGACTGGATACATTCTATTGATCGTTTTAGTCTCGCAGAGCAATGCGATCGCCTAATCATCGAACTTGGTAAATCGCCTAAGCTTTTATTACAGGTTAAGCTTGCCGAAGACCCTCACAAATCGGGTTGGTCAGAATCAGAACTCTTAGCTGATTTACCAAGGCTAGAAAAATTACAAAATCTCAATATCGTGGGACTAATGACAATCTTGCCACTTGGCTTAGACGAGTCTCAAGCCTATGAAGTCTTTCATCGCGCGGCAAACTTAGCCGAAAAACTGCGATCGCTTGGTTGGAATAATATTCAGGAGCTATCAATGGGGATGTCGGCTGACTATGCGATCGCGGTCAAAGCAGGTGCTTCGATCATTCGCGTTGGCAGCCAAATTTTTGCTCAATAATTTTAGGTGCAAGCAATTCGTTAGGGCTGACAAACCTAGCCTTAACGAATATTAGATTTTCTTGCCAGATATGCACAAACCTGTTATAAGTTTAGCGTTCTAAGCCAAACAGTTTTTCTCATTTACATTGAGGGTTTCACTAATCCTGACAATCAAAGCTTGAATATACCGATGGCAGTACAATAAATTTCTGCAATTTCTGTATCCTAGAGCACTTTAATTGAGAATAAAAATACTGATATTCCAAAATCAGTATTGACTCAAGATATGTCTAACCATTTTGAAGTTATGTTTTTTGTCTTTTGTGATTATTAATACGAAAAACTATTAGAAAGACAATGTCAAACTAAGTTTTTATCGTGATATCGCATTGTGCAATTATCATCATTTAGACTCACATAGACGCTCTTAGCAAAAACAAATTGATTTAGCTAAGTCCTTAGTAGCAAACAAGTTTACCTAATTATTAAAAACTTGTTAAATATCAAAAAGGACTCTTCATAGGTAACTAGTTTACTTAAGTAGTTAAGCCCTATGTGCTACAAGGCTTTGTCAAATAAAAGTCGTGTTTTGTCGTATTAAAAAAAATTAATAACCATATCTAGCTTTTTTGCCTGTTATCGGTTACAGTCTGCGAGTAAATATTTTGTCAATACTGTTTTGGACAGAAAAGGCAACTTAGCACAACTAGACAAAGCAACTCTTTACATTGTTTAAGACTGCTTTATTAGATTGCACTCCTCATCTAGTCTAGAAGTATGATGTTTCGGTTTCCAAGCCAAAACTGAGGAGCAAACACTAGGAGTTAATTACGATGGGAATTTTTACTAAGCTCAAGGATTTTGTTGGTTTGTCTGAAGCTCAAGAGTACGAATATGAGTACGATGAAGCTTCTGGCCGTGAATACCAAGACATTTATCAAGAAGATAATGGCGCGATCGCACCAGAACCTGAAGAGCCTCAAGCTCGCCGCACCCGTGAACGTCCCACCGCTTTAAGAGCAACTTCTGAAAACATGAGCAATGTAATTGGTATGCCTGGCGCTGCAAATGGTTTGTCCCAAGTAATGGTGATGGAGCCTCGCAGCTTTGAAGAAATGCCTCAAGCAATCCAAGCATTGCGTGAACGCAAATCAGTTGTGCTGAACTTGACGATGATGGACCCCGATCAAGCTCAACGTGCAGTTGACTTTGTTGCTGGTGGTACTTATGCCCTTGATGGTCATCAAGAACGCATTGGCGATAGCATCTTCCTGTTTGCACCTTCCTGCGTTCAAGTTTCATCACAATCTTCAGTATTGAACGAAGCACCAATGCCTCAGCCTCGCGTAGTACGTCCTACCGCAGCTCCTGCTCCAGCTTGGGCTTCTGAAGCTCCAGTTAGCCGTTTCGCTCAATAAGATCTAGGTTATTGGTGAATCATTGAAAGCTCAACTCAGTATTATCGGTGGCGGTGTAATGGGTGAGGCAATTTTGTCTCGCCTTGTCGCTAGTAATATTTACCTGCCATCCGATGTCTGCGTCAGTGACCCGATGCCAGAGCGTCGTGCGCTCTTAGAAAAAAAGTATGGCGTGCAAGTTACGCCAAATAATTTGGTGGCTGCCGATGCAGAGATTATGCTGCTAGCGGTTAAGCCACAGTCGCTAAATGCGGCGGCAATTGGTCTTGCGAATGCTCCTGCACCTTGTATTGTGTCAATTTTAGCTGGTGTAACTTTGGCTCAGTTAGAGGGGATGTTTCCTTCTAAGTCAATTATCCGAGCCATGCCAAATACACCAGCGCAGGTAGGTGCAGGTGTAACCGCGATCGCTGCTAATGCTTTAGTAACTTCAGCGCAGCTTGATGCTGTGCGAAAAATTTTTGAGGCGGTCGGTACGGTTGTTGAAGTTGCCGAGTCGCTGATGAATGCTGTGACAGGTTTGTCTGGTTCTGGTCCCGCTTACGTTGCGCTCATGATCGAATCAATGGCAGATGGTGGTGTGGCGGCGGGATTGCCGAGAGCGATCGCGATGCAGCTTGCCACCCAAACAGTTTTAGGCACAGCGCAATTATTAAGTGAAACTAAGCTACATCCTGCTCAGCTTAAGGATCAAGTCACTAGTCCCGCAGGTACAACCATTGCTGCGATCGCCCAGTTAGAAAAAGCGGGCTTACGTTCCGCTATGATAGAAGCCGTGCTTGCTGCAACCCGTCGTGCTGAGGAATTGGGCAAGCAATAGTTTTTTTAAGATTCAAATCTCTAAGAGATCCCCCTCAATCCTCCTTAAAAAGGGGGAAGAAGATAATTTTATTCTCCCGCCTTTTTAAGGGGGGCTGGGGGGATCTCTGGGAGTCAAGTCTTAAATGGTTTCTAGAAATTTAATTGAACAGATTGGGAGTTAGAGGTTTTGGATTATCGTCAAGCGGGTGTAGACATCGAAGCAGGTCGTACCTTCGTTGAAAAAATTCGCGATTCTGTTGCACGAACCCATCGTCTAGGCGTACTAGGCGATCTTGGTGGTTTTGGGGGCTGTTTTGAATTGCCCACAGGTTATCGGCAACCCGTTCTCGTTTCAGGTACAGACGGTGTTGGCACAAAGCTAAAAATTGCTCAGGCAGCCAATAAACACGACACGATCGGCATCGATCTCGTGGCGATGTGCGTGAATGATGTGCTGACCTCTGGCGCAGAGCCATTATTTTTCTTAGATTATTTAGCCACTGGCAAACTCGAACCCGATCAACTCGCTGAAGTGGTTAAGGGCATTGCCGATGGTTGTCAGATGGCAGGTTGTGCTTTACTCGGTGGCGAAACAGCGGAGATGCCAGGTTTCTATGGTGTGGGCGAGTATGACGCGGCGGGCTTTTGTGTAGCGATCGCCGAAAAGTCAGAAATGCTTAATGGCACTCAGGTAAATATTGGTGATGTGGTAATTGGTTTAGCGAGTTCGGGTGTGCATAGCAATGGCTACAGTCTTGTTCGCAAGATTATCGAAAGCAAAGGCTATAGCTGGAGCGATAAGTTAGAAATTTCAATTGATACGCAGGACTTAACTTTAGCTGAAATATTTCTCACGCCTACTCAGATTTATGTGAAGCCAGTTTTGGCGGCGCTCAAAGCCAATTTCGGTATTCACGGACTAGCACACATTACAGGCGGCGGTTTACCCGAAAACTTGCCGCGTTGCCTCGGTGAAGGTCAAGCAGTACAAATTGTCCGCAATAGTTGGCAAATTCCTGCTCTGTTTCAGTGGCTCCAGTCTGAGGGAGAAGTTCCCGAACTAGATATGTTTAATACTTTTAATATGGGTATTGGCATGGCGGTAGTCGTTGATCCTGTTAAAGCAGATGATGCGATCGCCTATTTTCAATCTCAAGGTTTTGTAACGAACCGCATCGGTGAAGTAATCGCAGCAGAGCGATCGCTGATTTTTGCTTAGCAGTAGCCCTGCACTCAAGTGCGGGCTAAAAGCTCAAACCCGTTGAAACGGGTTAATTAGAAGTATTCTTTAGTCCACTTCAGTGGACTTTAGCTTTTAGCCAAGAACTTGAGTTCTTGGTTTAGTTCTATTGCTGAAAGTTGCGATCGCATGGTTGACTTGCCCAGTAATTAATCGGGTGGTCTATAATGCTGTCAAATCCACTCGCAATCTACCCCCATGTCTCAAGATCTGCTGTCTCAGATTTATAACGCTTTCGACCCGTTTCAGCCTCTAGATGCTGAGAAGGATCAAGATCTCTATGTGGATTTTCAGAAGGCGCGGGGTAATGCCAAAATCGAGCGGGACTTGGGGCGCAAAATCGAGCGTAGCCAGAATAAGCCTCTGGCACAACTATATGCAGGGCATCGCGGTACGGGAAAATCGACTGAGTTATTACGGTTAAAGAAATATTTAGAAGAACGCAAGTGTCATGTGGTCTATTTTGCGGCGGATGAAGGAGATATCGATCCTGAAGATGCTCAGTATACGGATATTCTGATTGCTTGTACGCGGCATTTATTGGAAAATCTCAAGCAAGCTGATCGCCGCATCTTTTTGCCTTGGCTAGAGGCGCGTTGGCAGGATTTAATTGATTTGGCTCTGACAGAAATTAAGTTTGATGACCTGAAATTGGAAATTGGGGCAAAAGCAACAAACAATGTATCAGAATTATTTGCCAAACTATCTACCAGTATTCGAGCAATTCCTAGCGAAAGACAAAAGATTCGCGATAAGTTGAATGCTCATACGGTTACTTTGCTACAGACATTGCAAGCGTTTATTGCCGATGCAAAGAGAAAGCTCCCTGATGGCAAAGAACAGCTAGTGGTGATTGTGGATAACTTGGATCGGGTCGTACCAATTCGGCGTGAAGATGGACGCACCAATCATGAAGAGATATTTATTGACCGCGCTGAGCAGTTGAGGGGTTTGGGCTGTCATGTAATTTATACAATTCCCATTTCTATCGCCTATTCTCGCGCGAACGATCTGGCTAATCTCTACGATCGCGAACCTTCGGTATTGCCGATTACTTCGATCAATGCGCCTGATGGCAATCCCTATGAGGAAGGTAGACAGGAGTTGCAGGATTTGATTGCCAAGCGAGTTCATCGTCATGCATCTGAGGCAAAGCTCTTTCCTGATGTGTTTGAGAGCGAGGCGGTGTTGTTGCGGTTGTGTGAGATGAGTGGTGGTCACGTTCGCGATCTGTTGCGGCTGGTGCGAACTGCTTTTGATTATATTGACGAATTGCCGCTTACGAAGGAGGCTGTGGATCTGGCAATTACGGGAACGCGGGATACCTATCGGCGCTCCGTTGAAGATGAGAAGGAATGGAAAGTATTAGCACAGGTATCGCGGGACAATATTTTGAGCGGTGAAGCGGTGATCTATCGCAAATTACTGTTTAGTCGATGCATTTTGCAATATGCCTTTTTGGGTGCGAATGAAGATGGTGAGGCGGATTTGCTGATTTGGTATGACGTGCATCCTTTAATTCGTGGGATTCAACAGTTTCAAAGTGCGCTAAAGAATTTACCAGTATAAAAGCATAAAACAAGTATATGAATTCTCCAGATGTAGCGATCGAACCAGATATTCATCCCGATGCTGAGACATCCTACAAAGCCCTGCGGCGAGCGATTCAGCGTGGGGTGGGTTTTAGTTTGTTGTTTGTGCGTTGTACGCCTATCAAGGGTGAGGAGATTGTGGAACGCATTAAAGAGGATTTGCCACAAAAACGAATTGAAGTGCTTAATCTAGACGCTAATACGGAAAATCTCTATCATTTAGTCGAAAATCTAACCGAAGAACAAAGTTTTGATGTTCTATTTATTCGTGGTTTGGAAGAGTCGCTATTTCAATATGAAGATCGCGAACAGTTAGGGATTTTGGATCGCAGTAAGGGGACTGGTTATGGTGGGAATTGGGAATCAATACCGCGTATTCTAGGACATTTGAATCTCAGTCGCGAAAGGTTTCGGGATAATTTTAAGCTCTGCTTTGTATTCCTGTTACCCGATTTTGCTCTGAACTATTTCATCCGCCGCGCTCCTGATTTTTTTGACTGGCGGTCTAATGTCTATGAGTTTCCTACAGAAAGAGAATTAGTAAGCCGTGAATCTTATCATTTAGCTTATCTTGATGGTAGTTATCAAGAATATTGCGAACAACTTCCCGAACAACGAATTGCTAAATTAGCAAAAATCAAATCCTATCTTGAAGAAGACCTTGATTATAAAGAAAGATCTAGTCTATGGTATGAAAAAGGACTAATTCATGCTGCCGCAAACGAATACGAAGAGGCAATCAACTCTTATGACTACGCTCTTTCTATCAGATCAGATTATCCCGAAGCTTGTAATAGCCGAGGTAATGCACTAGTTAACTTAGGCAGATATCAGGAAGCTATCAGAGCTTATGATCGTGCTTTAGCAATCAACTCTGACTATAATGAGGCGTGGCAGAATCGAGGTATTGCTTTAGCAAATTTAGGCAAAAATGAGAAAGCAATTATCTCCTATGACCGCGCTCTTGCTATCAGTCCTAAAGATCACAAAGTATTGTATAGCCGAGGGAATGCGCTATTTAACTTAGGAAGACATGAAGAATCAATCATATTTTATGACAAAGCTCTTGACATCAAAACTGATAATCATCAAATATGGAACAATCGAGGAAATGCACTATTCCATTTAGGAAGATACGAAGAAGCGATCGAATCCTATAATAAAGCTCTTGAAATTAAACCCAATGATTACAAAGTATTGTGTGATAGAAGCAATACTCTATTTAACTTAGGAAGATATGAAGAAGCAATCGAATCCTATGATAAAGCTCTTGAAATCAAACCCGATGATTACAAAATATTGTTCAAACAAGGTGTTTTATTAAGAAATTTAGGAAGATATGAAGAAGCAATCGAATTCTACGATAAGGCTCTTGAAATCAAGCCTGACGATCAAGAAACATGGTACAACCGAGTTATTACACTAGGTATATCGGGAAGATACGAAGAAGCTTCTAAAGCTTACAATCAATTTAAAGATATAAAAACTAACGATAACTATTATCTAAACCATCTTCAATTTATTTTAGGAACTTCAGAAGGAGAACTTGCAGCTTATGGCAAAGACGAATTTTTTTGGCGATTAACTATGCTAAGAGAATTTCGAGAACGGGATTATATCCTACGAACAAGGGTTAGAAGACGAACCTGATACCCTATACATTAGCACCTCCAAAAAGCAATCCAACTCAATCCTGAAGAAAGTCGCGAAATAGCAAAGACCGAATCAGATTTTGACAATATCCGCCACGATCCACGCTTTCAAGCCTTGATACAATAAAAGTGTTGTGGGGACTGTAGGGGCGGGTTTAGTTGGCAATTTTATGCTTAAAGCAAAATCTATCTACAAATCCCGCCCCTACGCAATCAATATCACTTTCCGCAAAACCCCGTCCCTACCGAGGATTTGGGGATTGCAGATAATAATATTTTGGGCGATCGCAACGGTTTCGGAATGATGTTGGAACCGTATTGTAGGGACGGGTTTAATTGTTAATATTGTAGGGGCGGGTTTAGTTGACAATTCTGTACTAAAAGCAAAATCTATCTGCGAAACCCGCCCCTACGCAATCTCGATATCTGCAAAAACTGTCCCTACACAATCTTGATAATGCCATGAAATACGATCGCGAAAAACACCATCGTCGCTCTATTCGGCTCAAAGGATACGACTATTCATCTGTAGGCAGTTATTTCATCACCATTTGTACTTTTCAACGAGAATGCCTATTTGGAACAATTAGTGATGGAGAAATGCAGTTAAATCAATATGGAAAAATCGTCTATACCCATTGGCAAAACTTACCTAAATACCATCCCAGATTGGAATTAGATGAATTTGTCATAATGCCCAACCACGTCCACGGCATTCTATTTTTGATAGATAACAATGATATTTCTCTGGATCACGACAATTCTGTAGGGGCGGGTTTAGCAGACAATTTCATCCTTGAGAACCAAAATCCATTTCCAAAACCCGCCCCTACAAACGGTTTAACAGATAATTCTGCACTTAATAACAAAGATTTATACGATACCGTGGGGGCGGGTTTAGCTGATAATTTTGTGCTGAATGCAGGATCTATCTGCAAAACCCGCCCCTACACAATCTCAATTCCTGCAAAAACCGCCCCTACAAAGAATTTTGCAACAGAGAACAATCATGGAATCCCAGAAATTATTCGCGGATTTAAAACATTCTCTGCTCGCCACATTAACCAGATTCGTCATACATCAGGAATTCCTGTGTGGCAGCGCAATTATCACGAGCATATCATTCGCGATGAAACATCATTACAAAAGATTCGCCAGTATATCCAAACAAACCCAAATTTATGGCAGGTTGACCAACTGCATCCCAATAATCCCTCTAAATGGTAAATTGCACTCCGTCGTATTGCCCAAATAATTGCTCCTTAAATTAGAATTTAACTATGATTGAGATTGCCGTATTTGTTTTTCTGGGATGGATATTGTCATTGTGTTTGCATGAGTTTGGACATGCGATCGCAGCCTATTATGGGGGAGATACTTCGGTAAAAGCAAAAGGATATTTGACACTCAATCCACTCAAATATGTCGATCCTGTGGTGACACTGATTATGCCCATGATTTTTCTGTTGATGGGAGGGATTGGACTACCAGGAGCGGCAGTATACATTAATTCTAGTCAGATTCGTAACCGCATGTGGTTGAGCCTGACTTCGATCGCGGGGCCATTTGCTAGCTTGGTATCGGCGCTAATTCTAGTAGCCATCTATAAATTTAGTATTAGTCAACTATCTCCAGTCAGTCTTAATGAGTTGATGCAACTGAAATATGCTTCTCAATTATCTACTGACGTTCTCTTTAATATGTACATGCCAGAAATCTCAAAGCACTGGTTCATCTTTGGCTTGTCAATACTTATTTATTTGGAAGTATTTTCGGTAATTCTTAATCTTCTACCCATTCCTTCTCTAGATGGGTATGGCGCGATCGAGCCTTGGTTGCCGCTGTCTTGGCGGGCAAAACTAGAGCCTGTAAAAAAATATGGATTTGCGATTTTTCTGGCTTTATTTTGGTTTTTGCCCACATTCAGTAGGCAGTTCTCTCGATCGATTATGCAGCTTACGGGATTGTTCGATATTGATCCAAACTACATCAGAACAGGATTTACATTATTCCAACAAGCATCTACGCCTATGGCTGTAGCCATATTAGTCATATTTATCGTCATTCGTAAGCTCACGATTAAAAAACATGAAGCTCTATATGAAAGCGCTTTAGCACATCAGCGTTCGAGAAAATTAGATGCAGCTTTGAAAGATGTAGAAAAAGCGATCGCAATTCAGCCTGATTTCCAGAAAGCCTTGCTGTTGAAGGCAGATATTCTTTATGAACGCCAAGATTATGCAGCAGCAGGGAGTATTTGGGAAGCATACCTCTCCACCCATCCTCACGACTTGGATGTGCAGCAAAACTCTATCCGCGTCTTGGGCAAGCTTGGTCGAAATGAAGAAGCTTTAGATTTATGCGATCGCCTTTTATTTGACAATCCTCATAATGCTTATATTTGGCAACTGAAAGTATGGATATTAAATAATTTGCAAGATGACGAGCGAGTATTGGAGGCTTGCGATCGCGGTATCGAGATCAAGCCAGATACAGTCTATTTTTGGAATGTCAAAGCCGAGATCTTCACAAGCAGCGAATCTTGGCAAGAGGCTTTACATACCTATCAAAAAGTCACAGAAATAGATAGAAGAAATATCTCTGCTTGGGTATCTCAATCCAAGATTTTAATAAAATTAAATCGATTAGAGAATGCTCTTGTCTGTAGCGATCGCGCTCTGCAAATTGATCCGCGCGAATTAGATACACTTCACTACCACAGTTATATTCTTTGCTTACTCAATCGACTCGATGAAGCAATTGATTTTCTGGATCGTATCCTCAGAATCGATCCTAAGCGTTCTGTAGCTTTTTACAATAAAGCTTGCTGCTATGCCGAGCGTAACCAGTTAGATTTAGCGATCGCCAATCTCAAATCAGCAATTCTTTATGACAGTAGTTTGGAACTAAAGGAACAAGCTAAAACCGATGAAAGTTTTGCCAAAATTCGAGATACTTCAGAATTTCAACAATTACTCGCATGAAATTAGCCTTGCACTCAAGTGCAGGCTAAAAGGTCAAACCCGTTGAAACGGGTTGCATAAAATTAACAAGATGGGCATTGCCCACCCGACTAATTACTGCCCACCCGACTAATTGCGTAGAAGTAATCTTTAGTCCACTTCAGTGGACTTGCGCTTTTAGCCAAGAACTTGAGTTCTTGGCTTAGCTTGCGATCGCAATAGTTTAAAATGCAGTCATTCTTAAAATTTTCTAATAGTTTTGTTTCGCATGATCGATTCGCCCCAGCCAATAGTTGAACGACCCTTTCATAAGTTTCGTAAGGCGATCGCCAATAAGGAATTTCTAATTACGGCTGAGGTATCGCCACCCAAGGGCAGCGACCCCACCCATATGCTCGCACAAACGCGATCGCTCAAAGGGCGAGTTCATGCTGTAAATATTACTGATTCTAGTCGGGCGGTGATGAGCATGAGTCCCGTCGCTGCATCAGTCTTGATCCAGCAGCAGATCGGGCTCGAAACTGTTTGTCAACTTGCCTGTCGCGATCGCAATCGGATTGCATTGCAAGGAGATTTATTTGGGGCGGCAGCGTTAGGAATTACCAATATTCTTGCGCTCACGGGCGATCCCGTAAAAGCTGGAGATTCACCCGATGCGCGATCGGTGTTTGACTATGAATCGGTGCGATTATTACAATTAATTCAAAAGCTTAATCAAGGATTTGATGCCAACGGCAAAGCATTGCCTCATCAAGGTACAGACTTTTTAGCAGGAGCCGCAGTTGATCCGCAGTCGCCCAGTTGGTCAGGTTTACAAAAGCGGTTTGAGCGCAAGATTAATGCAGGGGCACAATTTTTTCAAAGTCAATTAATTACCGATTTTGATCGCCTCGATAAATTTGTCAATCAAATCGCCAATCAATCCGACAAGCCAATTCTGGCGGGAATATTTTTAATTAAATCCGCCAAAAATGCTGTATTTCTAAATAAGTTTGTACCAGGGGTACAAATACCTGACCATATCATTGACCGCCTAGCCCAAGCTAAATCACCCTTAAAGGAAGGCATGGCGATCGCTGCCGAACAAATCCAAACAGCTCGGCAAATCTGCCAAGGCGTTCATATCATGGCAATCAAAGCTGAACACTTGATTCCAGAGATTCTAGACCTTGCAGGCGTGTCAATTATCTAACTTTAGGGAGGTTTACTTTATAAAACTTCCTAAATCTCAACACATTCGGTTAATCTAAGGAATCACCCTACCTAACATCTATGGCAAGACGTAGATATTCTTCAACCCTGAATACACCTCCCACTGAACCAAGATCGAACGGGACAACGACCAAACTGGCGATCGCAGGCGCGATTTTTGCGGTCGGTATTGGTGTTGGTATTGCCCTGTCTACGCTCAACCCTACGCCGCGTACTGTTGATGCGATTCGTTTAGATAACCTTGCCCCTAGCCGTGATTTTTGTAATAACTATGGCGCATCGGCAATGGTGATGAGTAGCCGTGTCTATGTCACACTCAACCCTTTTAACGTTTTCATCAGCCAAGCTGAACCTGTCCCAGGATGTGTAGTTTTGCCGAATAACTGGAACGTGCTTTTACAAAAAAATGTGATTAAAGAATCAGATATTCGTCAATGTAAGGACAGGATGAATACCTTTGGCTTTACAGGCGATCTAGAAAAAGCTCCCACCGTTGATTGTATTTACGAAAGCAAAAATGCTTCCGAAAAGTTTACTAACGGTCTACCAGCCTCGCCGAGTCCTAGCCCTCAACCATAAAAAAAGTGCGCTAGGCGCACTTTTTTATTTTCAATGGAGGGTGTGTTAGCGTCAGCGTAACGCACATAATAAAAACAAACGGTGCGTCGCGCTATCGCTAACACACCCTACGAGTAGCGTAAAAAAAGCAAAATAAAAGGCGATGCTAAGCATCGCCTTTTATTTTGCTTTTTTTAGATATTTAACATTCGTCAAATGATTCAACATCTAACAAATGGCGGTATGGCTCGGCTAGCTCTGAGCCTTTAAAAGCTAGTGCTCGCAAAATATGCCAATCACTTAAGCTCTCAAAAGCATTGGCATAGTCATCACGTTCTAAACGATCAGCGATCGCAGCAACATCTGACGCACTAAATTTACTAGGATCGACTTCTGGAGCTTCGCCAACTACATCCTTTGAAGGGTTATTAACCATATCGCTCTATGACAGTCCTGTGAACGGAGAGAGAGGGATTTGAACCCTCGGTACGGAGTTACCTGCCGTACAACAGATTAGCAATCTGCCGCTTTCGTCCACTCAGCCATCTCTCCAAATTTATTAGGAATTATATCTTATCAGATACCGTGCATAATGCAACCTAATTGTTAAATTTAATAAATTTCACTTTGGGTTGCTTGTTCTGAGCGAACTTCGCCGCCTTAGCCTCGATTTCTTGCAACTGTCCCAAAGCCAATCCACAGGGAAATCCATACTTGGCTTTAACGCGATCGCTAGCAATATTTAGAGCAGTACGCGATCGTTCAACAAAATCCACGAGGTCGTATTCGGTATCTGCTGCGAAATATTCTTTGACGATCAAAGATGGCGAATAGCAGGAATCTTGAGATTCATCTGGCCAAACAATTTGAAAACGAACTTCAGGCATAAAAGCTCCATCACAATTAGGTTAGGCGGCTCTTCGCGTCGCCTAACCTAATTTTTGCATTTTTTTGTAATGAGCTGTATGCATCTGTGCCGAATTTTCCCATGTATATTTTGGCAAAATGGACTGGCTAGCTTGCACTAAAGCCTGACTAACATCAGATTGCCTAATTAAGCGCATTGCTTGAGCGATCGCACCCACATCGTCAGGATTAACCAGCAAAGCTTGTTGATTAGATAAAAATTCGGTAAAGGGTGGACAGTTAGAAGTGATGATTGGTAGCCCCGATGCGATCGCTTCCATGATTACCAAACCCCAACCCTCTTTGGCGGATGGAAAGACAAAAGCATCAGCACAACGATAAAGTGCAGGTAATTCAGCATCAGTGAGAACTCCTGTAATGATTAGGGATTTGGCAATATCTAGTTCCTGTGCGATCGCTAGAAATTGATCGCGATAGGCTTGATAGTCAAATAATGTTGCCCCTCCCGCAATCACCAACTGAGCCTTGGGAAAGTCCGCTAGAACCTGAGCAAAAGCTTGAATCAACTTAATTGAATTCTTGCGTGGTTCAATCCCCCCCACAGTCAGATAAATCGGCGCATTTGTTAACCCCAATTTTAAACCAAATTTTTGGCTGATTTGGGATTCTGTACCATTGCAATCGCTAGAAAATCTTTGCAAATTGACACCGTTAATCACTCGCGGCGCATGGATTTGGTAATGTTCATAAATTTGGGCTTGCCAGCCTTCACTCACGCATAAACATAGCTCTGCTTCTCGAATTGAGCGATCCTGACAAGCCTGTAAGTAAGGGCTATTGTAATCTTCGATATGGTGAATGGTGCGCACAAAGTGGGGAATGAGTCCTTGCGATCGCAAAATCGCCAAAGCATTGGCACTGATGCAGTCCTGAGCGTGATAAATATCATAATCTAGTGACGAGTTCTGCAAATAATCCACAAATTCCTGAATGCGTTGCTGAATTAGTTGATCTATTTCCTGTGATGCAGGTTGCGCAAGAATTGGTTGAAATTCGCAGGACAAATGGCGCTCAAATCCTGAGCCATCTTTATCTAATGCATAGATACATACTTGATGTCCTAAAGCTTGCAATGCTTCCGCAAGTTCTAGGGTATGGATCACGCTCCCTCTAGGTTTTGTGGAATAAGTGAGTAAAGCGATGCGTAATTTAGAAAACTGCGGCATGGATTATATTTTATGGGCAACGTGAAAAGCGGAGATGAAAGAAAGCTTTAGGCGATCGCCATGATTTTTATGGAGGACTTCTCTCAATTTTGTAAATAGACTAGTTCTGACTTCTTCAGCTAGAGCAATATATGGCGAAAGCGTACTCAAAAGTAGTAGATAGTCATCAAGGCTATAGTTGACTTGATAAATTGCAGATTCATAATTGACATTTTTAAAATATCCTGAATCACTGATCATCTCACTGAACTTCATAAAATCTGCTTGATGATTGGCTCTGCCTTCATGTCTGGGATATAGAGGGATAGAAGGTGCTAAGACCTCATAAATCTCATCAACTAATTGATAAGTTTCTTGATCTAATTGTGGTGGAGTATTCCATAACAAAATGAGTGAGCCTTTTGCTTTCAATGCTGCTGCCGATTTGACATAGGCGATCGCAGGATCGATCCAATGCCAAGATGTTGCGGCTAGAACTGCATCAAAGTAATCGCGTTTTAATTCCCATTCTTCAAAGGCTAGATTTTGAACTTCGACATTAGGATATTCTGCACAATTGAGTTTCGCTAAGTCTGAAGCTTCTCGATTTGGCTCCAGACTCAATAGCGAAAAGCCAAGCTGAGCAAGTGGCACTGTTGCGATCGCGGGACCACAACCTAATTCTAAAATTTTGGCTTTTGGGGGCAACTGAGCAAGCTGTATTGCTCGTTCAATTACAGGTTGTGGATATCGGGGTCTGACACGATTATAGGCTTCAGCGACGGAGCCATACCAATTTTTTCTTTCGCCTAAGTCTTTGCCAGCGTAGTCTTTTACTACTTCTGTCCAAGTTTTGTTACTAATATCACCTCGTTTTTCTTTACCCATTATTTTTGCCTCTACAGCAGTTTGCACATTGCTTAACTTTATCGCAACCCCAACTCAAGTTCTTGGTTTATTCGCGTAACATCAATATAGCCCTGCACTCAAGTGCGGGCTAAAAGCTCAAACCCGTTGAAACGGGTTACGGAAAAGTATTCTTTAGTCCACTTCAGTGGACTTGCGCTTTTAGCTAAGAACTTGAGTTCTTGGTTTATTCGCGTAACATCAATATATAGAGAAACTCCGTCAAGGCAAAACATGAATTACGATGCGATCGCGATCGGGGCAGGGCTGTCGGGCTGTAGCGCTGCCATTCAATTAGCAAAACTTGGCTACCGCGTCCTTTTGCTAGAGCAAAGTCATTACCCAATGCACAAACTCTGTGGCGAGTTTCTATCCGTTGAAGTAACCGCAGCATTTGAGCATCTGGGCATACTAGAGCAGGTGCATAAAATTGGTGCTCAGCCAATTCATCGGGCTTACTTGACCACTGCTAACGGTGCATCATTTCGCAGTAAGCTCCCTAGCACAGCATTAGGACTAAGCCGCTATCAACTAGACTTGATGCTATTTCAACGGGCGCAAGCGGTGAATGTAACTTGTATCGATAACATCAAGGTTACAGGCGTTACAGGAAATCTCTCAGAAGGATTTACGGTGAATACGACTAAAGGAGAATTCTCTGGACGGATCGTATTGGGTGCATTTGGTAAACGTTCATCGCTCGATCGCAGTCTTAATCGGTCATTTGTGCAAAAGCGATCGCCTTGGATTGCTTACAAAGGACATTTCACAGGTGTAGATATAGCCGATGTGATTGAATTACATGCTTTCCCAAGCGGCTATTGCGGATTATCGCAGATCGAAACAGGGGAAATAAATGTTTGTTGGATTGCCCATGAACGGGTGATGAAGGAGCCAACGCATCCAGAATTAGATATTCCTGAATCCTTAGCCCAAAATCCTGTATTAGCAGATCGCTTTCGCCATATGCAAAGAGTTTCAACTTCATTGCAAGGATTAAGCCAGATTAGCTTTGAGCTGAAAGAGAACTTTCACAATGATATTTGCATGATTGGCGATACAGCAGGGATGATTACGCCGCTGTGTGGTGACGGTATGGCGATGGCATTGCGGTCAGCGGAAATCGCGGTTCCTTTTGTGAGTCAATTTCTGGAACGTCAAATCACGGCTGTCACCTTTAAACAACAATATGCGATCGCATGGCGTAAGGAATTTCAAACGCGCTTGCAACTCGGCAGAATCATGCATAATTGCTTTGTCCAGCCTCCTCTAGCGAATATGGGCGTGAGCCTATGTCAAATGGTTCCTGCTTTAGGGAATTGGATTATCGGTGCAACCCGTGGTAAGCCACAGCAGTTAATCAGTAACGAGTTTGCCAGTAATGCGCTCTCCTAATGCTATGCCCACACCTGCGGCAAGAAAGGCGATCGCCGTTAACAAAATCACGTTTGGCGTTGAGAGCATCTCCGCAGGTTTAGGAACCAGATAACCAAAAACTGCGATCGCCCCCGACAGTCCTCCGAAGAACATCCCCACCGTCAATCCACTTAGGGATTTAGGAACCATTGTCAGAGCAAAAGCAATCATGCCATTGTTGACCGCACTGAGGCAGGTGAGCATAAATAGAATGATGATAATCGTAGCGATCGCACCATAGCCAACTGATAACAATCCTAATCCTGCGGCAATACAGCCCAAACTAATAATCATTAGGCGTTTGTTATCTATTAACTTCGAGACTCTACCCGTCAGTAAAGCTAACAAGCCTTGGGCAATCAGTGCCGCTCCCATTAATAGCTCAAAAGACAAACCAGTAAATCCTGTAACATCCGCTTTGATCGCCCGTGGCAACACATCGTTCATCAGCAAGCGCAGCCCTAAGCCGATCGCCGCACCAACCAACAGGACAATCGCTAAGTTACTCAAACAAGCTCTGATTGGTAAGGGTTCATTTTTTTCTAATTTTTCTAATTCTGGATTGAGATTTTTAGGAATGTAGATCATCGCACTCCGCAATCCTGCCACACTTGCTAGCAGGACAATTGAAGCGATCGTAAAAGTCGCAGGTGCGCCCAGACTCAAAATAAATTTCGTCGCCAAAGGTCTGATCGACCCAACAAAGCCACCAACTAGCGTTAAAACACTGCCTGCCTGTGGTAATTTCGTTGCCCCTGCAAAGATACCAAGCAAGCACATGACTGGACTCCGAAAAGATGCCATGACGATCGCCCAGAGTATCGCTAGGCTGAGTAACAGTATGCGCGTAATTTCGTTGGCTCCACCAAAGATGGCAACACAGGGTAATCCAATAAATAAAGCCGTCGAGGCAATCACAGTGGCAACAATGAAGGGCATTCGTGTGCTATACCAACGCTGCCAGCGATCGGACAGACCACCAAATAATGGCTCGACAATTACCGCGATCACGTTTTCGATTACCAGTATTAGCGCTGCAAACTGTTGTGCTTGACTGGTTGGATAGCCAAAAACCTGTTCGATAAACTGCGGTAAATAGATCGCATAAGCGATCCAAGTTAGAGTCATTGCTCCCTGAACTGATGCTAAGCCCCATACTTGGAGCCAACGCACTTGATCAGGCGCTTGATTTGATGGTGATGCGATCGTCATTAAAAACTCTCTAACAAGTACTTTCTACGTCAAAAGCTCCAAGAGAACCCCCTCAATCCCCCTTAAAAAGGGGGAAGAATTTAATTCTCCCCCCTTTTTAAGGGGGGCTGGGGGATCTAGCGCAATCCTTAAAACTGCATACAGCCTTGCATCGAAACTTTGCCGTCGGGCATGGTTGCACGGCAAAGATTAGCTTGACTTAGATCTACATTGGTTACATTGGCATTGGTGAGGTCAGCACGATACAAATCCGCACCCTTGAGATTTGCGCCAGTCAAATCTGCACCATATAAGCTTGCGTTGCGCAAAGAGGCATTAGCTAGATTAGCGCCGTTGAGCTTGGCATAAACCAACTCGATATCAATCAAGTTAGAGTTTTGCAAATTCGCTTCGGTTAAATCAGCATATTTCCAGCGACTATTACGAGCATTTGCCCCAGACAAATTTACTTGAATCAAATCGCTATGAATCAAGAAAGTATTTCGCAGATCGGAGTTGCTGAGATCTGCGCCACGAAAATCAGCATAATACATGGTGCTAAAAGCCAAAGTTGCCCCAGAGAGAGAGCTTTTGCGCAGATCGGCAACATCAAGGAATGATTCACGTAAATTGACCCCATTGGCAGCAATGCCACTTAGCTCGCATCGCTGACAAGTACGATGAGCCAAAAGTTCTTGGAGATGTCCAGCATTTTGCGCTTGGACGCTTGAGGCTATGCCCATTGTCATAAAGCTAGCCACAAAGGCGCTAGCGATCGCAGTCACGGAGTGAGTAAAGGCTGTTGACTTCATAAAAAAGTACCTAAATTTGGCAATCCCTCTTTAATAATTATCATACGCGCCCTCTATGCAACACCGCAAAATGTAACAAAAAACTAAAAGTAATGAAGGTGCAAAGCATCTGCATTACTTTTAGTTGTTGTCGCCAGTCATGTTAAGAAATAAAACCTAAAAGAGTGTTGCGGCGCTTCGCGCCGCAACACTCTTTTAGGTTTTATGTGACGACAGTTATAGTTGATGGTCTGATGATTTTGTATACTTGTAGTATTTGTTAATGTTTTGTTATGGATAGTATTGAATGTTCGAGCAGTTTCTAGAGACAAATGGTTTGTCATTTCGCCCCGAAGTCATTCCAATTTTGGGAGTACTAATTCTGCTAGAGGCAATTCTGTCTGCGGATAATGCGATCGCCCTTGCTGCGATCGTGCGTAGTTTACCAGACCCTAAGCAAGAAGAATGGGCGCTACGTTACGGCTTAATTGGGGCATTTGTATTGCGGGTGGTATTGATCTTTACGGCAACATGGGTAATTAAATATTGGCAATTTGAACTAGCTGGCTCGGTATATCTGCTGTGGCTATCAGGAAAATTTTTCTTGGAAAAGTCCCAAGCAGGTCATGATGCACAGCATCCAGTGCGGATGGCAGATAAATTATGGCAAGTTGTCGCTCTGGTCTCATTAACAGACTTGGCTTTTTCCCTTGATAGTGTGACCGCAGCAGTGGCAGTCGCTCAAGAGACTTGGCTAGTGCTGATTGGTGGTGTCGCGGGAATTATCACATTACGCTTTCTAGCAGGACTATTTATCAAGTGGTTAGCAGAATTTACACACCTTGAATCGGCAGGCTATTTGATCGTGTTACTTGTAGGTTTACGTCTATTTATCAAAGTATTTTCTGATAGCTTAGTTCCTCCCGAGTGGTTGATGCTGACTTGCATCGGACTAGTTTTTATCTGGGGATTTTCTAAACGTGAGCCAGTCGATGAAATTGAGGCGATCGCAGAGCAAACCAAATAATTTATAGAGAGGAGCGCAAAGCGCTCCTCTCTTTTGTCTACAATAATCAAGATAGAAAAAGGGAAAATAGCCAGATGTTTGAATATCCTGATGACTTGAAATACACTAACTCCCACGAATATATTCGGCTGGAAGATGACACCGCCACAGTAGGAATTACGGCTTTTGCGATCGATCAACTCGGTGATATTGTGTTTCTCGATCTTCCTGAAGTGGGGACAAGGGTAGAAAAAGGTCAAACCTTCGGCACAATTGAGTCGGTCAAAGCGGTAGAAGATATCTATTCACCCGTAACTGGTACAGTAATGGAATCTAATACATCTCTAGTCGATGACCCTGAAATCATTGGTAATGATCCTTATGGCGCATCATGGTTGCTCAAAGTAAATATCGAAGATGCAGGCGAACTAGCTGGCACTATGTCGGCTAGTGAATATCGCAGTAAGGTAGAAGGAAGCTAGAAAAAATCGGCACTCAGTGCCGATTTTTTTTAAGCTTGAAAGAAAGCAGTTACCCCAAAAACTAGAAACAGAACGCCGCCAATTCCTGTAATTACCCGTTCAGAGATCCTCCCCGCCACTAAACGACCGCCAATCACGGCGATCACTGTGCAGATTCCATGTCCCAAAATTGCCCCAAGGGTTACAAAAATCGGATCATTTGCCGCCGCTAACGCGATCGTACTAATTTGCGTGCGATCGCCCCATTCTGCCAAGAAAGTCATCACAAAAGCCTGTACCCAAACGCCGATTTGTGGATAACGCGCTAAAATCTTGCCAAAAACGGGAATAGAAGTTTGTGGGGTTTGTCCTGCAACAGTTTCCTCGGCTTCCTTTACGACTTCCTCAGTTGAATTAGGAGACATTCGTACTGCATCGACAATTAGCTTGACACCGAAAATCAAAAATAAGGCGATCGCTCCATAGTGAGTATAAACCTTTGGTAATAGCGAGACAGCTTGTCCTAGCAGAACCGATAATACTGTCATCAAAGCCAGTGCAGCTAGCACTGACGAAAACACGATGCGGTGGTTGTAGCGCATCGATAAAATCACAGCGATAAAAAAAGTTTTATCCCCTAATTCCGAAATCGTAATTAGCAATAAACTGGCTGTAAAAGCTTGCAGCAATCTCTTAATTCTCTCTATGATTTAGATTCCATTGTAAATCATAGAGAGAGAATTATTATGCATTTGAGAGTAAATAAAAAGCAGTAAAAGCCTTACTGAAGCTAGATTACAGATAATGAATGAACTATGAACTGATAATGAGCGAACTATGAACTGATAATGAAGCAATAATGAATTGCCTTGATTTTTACTATGTAATTTCTATGTCTTTTAATCGTGGAGGTAATTCGACTGTAAATGTTGAGCCTTGATTAACTACACTTTCTACAGAAATTGTGCCACCCATTAACAAAACAAGCTGCTCGGTAATCGCTAAACCTAGCCCAGTTCCGCCATGTTTTCTTGTGGAGGATTGATCGACTTGACGGAATTGTTCAAAAATTGTGCGCTGGAACTCAGGCTCAATACCAATACCTGTGTCGCGCACAGAGATGAGAATATTTGATGTTGCGAAAGGAGAAATCTGCACTTCTTCGCTAGATGGATTAATGGAATCTGTAGTTATCTCAGATGCAGACATTTCTATACCTGTATTTGGTATTTTCGCATATGTTAGCTCCACACAAACTTCGCCATCATCCGTGAATTTAATCGCATTAGAAACTAAGTTGGTAATCACCTGCTTTATCCGAATCGAGTCATGATAGATCGCACAAGTACCAATATGATTTTCAAATATAAAATTGAGAGATTTGATGGTGGCTAGTGGTTGTAGGCTTTCACAGGTATGGTGAATTAATTCGTCAAGGTTAAAAATTTCTGGATGAGCTTCCATCTTACCTGCTTCAATTTTTGACAGGTCGAGAATATCGTTAATCAAATCCAGTAGATTTTTGCCATTGCGTAGGATTCTCTCCACCATGTCAACTTGGCTTGATGAGAGCGTGTCAAGGCGTTGACGCAATAGCACTTGAGAAAACCCAATAATCGCGTTCATCGGTGTGCGTAGTTCATGACTCATATTCGCCAAGAACTGACTCTTAAGCTGGGTTGCTTCCAATAATTGAGCATTTTGAGCTTCGATTTGGTTAATTAATTGAGCATTGCCGATCGCGATCGCAGCTTGCACTCCAAAAGAAGCCAATAGATTCAAATCTTCACGGGAACTGGCTCGCTCTAACTGGACATGCCCGATCGCTAATACTCCCAAGCGTCCAGAACGACTAGACTCAATGGGCACACACAAAGCACTCTTAACTGGTAGATCCTCAATGAGATGTGATTCCCCTGCCTTAATCTCGATGGGAATTCCTTCTTTAAATACCTGTGCAATCAGATTTTGAGCCTCCAAAGCAAAGGATTCTTGCAGTGGGAAATTCTCTGGCAAGCCTTTTGCGGCTGATAGCGTTAGTCGATTCTCTTTAGGATTGTAGAGAGCAATCACACATATATCTGCCCACATAATCGCATCACAAGTTGCCTCCACCACTGACTCCAAGAGAACATCAAGATCTTGCAACTGCTGGTTAATTAAGTTAGTGAGACGTTGCAAAATACTCATTCGCTTTTGCTGCTCGATCATGATTTTATTTGTCTCTTGCAGCACCTTATCGCGATAACGCTGCTCCGTGACATCTCGTAAAATCATCACACTGCCAATCAGTTCTGATTCAGTACCAACCAACGGTGCAGCTTTAGTACTGAGAATGATTTCATTGCCCTCAGGCGGACGTAAAACCACTTGATCTTCCACAACTTCCCCTGTGGACATGGCGCGAAAAACCACCAGATTGGCTAAGTCCACAGGTTCGCCATCCTGATGTCTGATGTCAAACTGTTTAACAATCTCTTCCATGGATTTCGCAATTACTGGTGATGCGGCTACACCTGCATTTACGGCATTAAAGCTGAGGATTTTACGCCCTGCGGAATTGATTTTGAGAATCCGTCCTGCTGGATCGCTTAGTAATACGCCATCGGCAAGCTGCTCAAAAACAGTAGTTAGTTCCTCACGCTGACGCGCGATCGTTTCAATACTCTGGGCATTGCTAATTGCTGTAGCAAGGCGACGACCAATGGATTGAAGAATATTGCACCCACGATCTGAAAGCGGGGTAAGACTTCCCAAAAACAGCACTCCCACAAGACTGCTTCTGAGCATCAGAGGGTAAGCCGAGAGGCTTTGAGGTAATAAATCTCCCACAGGAGTCCGATAAACCAGAGTTTGTCCTTTGAGGCGATCGCCTTCCCAAATAATCGCTTCTTGTAGTTGTCCAGCTTGACCAACAATGCCTTCGCCAAGGGTGATTTCCGTTAATGCTTGACTAGTTTTATAGCCCCATTCGGCAGCTAATATTAGACATCCGTCAGGACGTGAGGTTGGCATTTCCCAAAGGTAAATGCTACCGAGTTGTGCGCCCGTAAGTTTACAAATTTCTTCTAAACTTGCCTTGATTAATTTGTATTGATCGGTAGTGTTGACTAAAACGCGATCGAGGGACTGTAGCGCAAACTGAATATCACGGGCTTCTAAGGTGGCGGTTTTGCTTTCGAGATGCGCCGCCATACGATTAAATACCTTGGCAAATTCCCCAATTTCATCAGCTCGATTTAATTGCGATCGCGCTGACAAATTGCCAGTAGTTATTTCTTCGGCAGTTTCAGCTAGCTCTGTCAGTGGCGGCTGTATGCTCCGCACAATCGAGAGAGCGACAAATAGCCCAGAACCCAATCCCGTTGATAGAATCACGATCGCTAGCCATGTAGTAAAGGATTCTAGTTCAGGTGTGCCTTGTTGGATATGCAGCAACAAGATCAATGTGGCTGTGGCTAGTAGTGAAATACTAGTGGTCAGCCCAAAAATCAAGCGATTGACTAAACTTTCACGGCGGGGCAGGTTGGCATTAGTCATTAGGCTTTAACTTAGTTTGACGATCTAACTAAGTTGATTCTAGTACTTTTAGTTGTGAATTAAAAACCAAACCCAGTAAGGGTTTTAAAAGCACCAAATGGCGTAGCCATTTGGTGCTTTGGTATTTAAGAAACCATTTAAGAATTACTTTCTGCGGTCAAAAGCTCTAAGAGATCCCCCTCAATCCCCCTTAAAAAGGGGGAAGAATTAAATTC
>NZ_PDDM01000019.1 GCF_002914585.1 Pseudanabaena sp. BC1403 | reverse complement strand
TTGTTCTGGTGTCATGCTTTTACTGGCCTCTAAATTATTCTATTTTCCCTCCTTTTTCTCGCTTTTTCGCAAAAGTGACATGCTCCCTTGGTGCTCGCTAGTCTATTGACTTCTTTGGTTTCTTGCGGACAAACCAATTAGTCCGATAATCAATCCAATAATGAAATGCATTAATGCAATATTTACGTATGTAGTATTAGTCCCGTATAAGGTCAAAATTAAGATTGGAGAAACAAATATTCCCAATCCGATTGTGAGCAGAATGCTCCTGGAAATATTGCGGATTAGGCTCATTGGCTTTTTAGGCTTTTGCAATAGCCATCCACCAACACCAACAGCTAATCCCATAAAGCCAGAAATTAGAGGTGTAATAGGGCTACTAATTACTGTTGAAAATAATGTTAAGACAATCAATCCAATCCCAAAGACAATTAGTCCAGTCGTTAGCAAACTGCGGATAAAGCTTTGTGATGATGTCGATGTTCTCAAAAGCCATCCGATGTAACCTAAAATCAATCCGCTAGAACCAATCAGGAATGCCATAAATGCTGCATTTGGAGATGTAACAAAGATCCATATGGATAGAACAAATAATATAGCTCCAAAGGCGATCAGCAAGATTGTAAGTATACTGCGAGTTAAACTCATTGACACTCCTAGTTTTTTGTAAACTTGAATTGTTTCGTGTTGTAGATTTTTAAGAGAATTTGCAATTATAATTCTACTCTTAAATTGAGTTTAAACCGATAGAGCGGGATTCACAGTAGTGAAAAGAGAAAATAAGCGATCGCTTCATTTACATCAATGCCACCAAACCACTGATTAGCCTAATTTGATTATGCAACGCTAAAAATACAGCTATTTCCGATCAAACAAACCACAATAAAAAATTATTGTGGTTCAGGTTTGATCGCAAAGCACTTCAAATAAAATCAGTTGTCAATTTACATTCAATGTCAAACGAATAGTACCTGTTGCTGTTGATGGGAGGACAACATTTTGTAGCGATCGCTTGATCAAATCCACAATTGTCTTATCCTTCAGCGTCGAAGCCACATCATCTAGTACGAATCTTGTCAATCTGCCATTTTGAATTGGAATCTCCAAGATTACAGTGCCATTGAATCCAGTAGGAACGCTGATTGACTGCAACTGTTGCGCGATCGCTTGTTGGACAATACTAATATCAACACCCGCAATCCCTAAGATACTCACGATTTGGACTTTTGATACAGTAGATTGTTGACTTACTTTTGATGGTTCGGCAGGAGTGTTTTCGCTATCAACCTTAGGGCTGAGCCTAATGTTAAGCTGATCCTTGCCAGTAAAAGTAGTACCGCCTTGTACTCTGACTCGCGAATTATATAGCTGAGAAGGCATAGTCGTTGGGCTTGGGGCAGCGGGCTTGAGGCTTCGACTATCGGCGATCTCGCCTGAGGTTACGCCAAAAGTTACGCCCTGAGGCATTTCTACTGGAACATTTACTGTAACCTTACCGCCGTCAGGATTGACTCGCACTTCTTCACTCACCGCAACAAAGGCAGTGTATTGAGAGAGCAAGCGATAGTTGAGAGCAGTTTGAGTCACTGCATCAACTAAAGATTTGACTTCGCCGCCAAACATCTGATTCATTAAATCTTTAATGTGGGCGCGTCCCCATAGTTGGGCAATACCGAGATTACTATTGTCCTTCTCAAAATTCACATCAAGGGTTTGCTCGTAACGCTCACCACCAGCGGCGATACCAGTGATTTTGAGTTTGCCGTTAATGCGATCGCCCTTTTTGCCAAATAATACTAGAGGCTGCTCCGCAAATAGGTCAGGAGCATTGCTAGGATAGATTTCGGGAGCCGCGCCATCACCTTCCCATTTCACTTGAATATTAGTGAGAACAGGATTATTGATTTGACGGAAGAACTTCTCGGCAACTTCCTGCGTTGGTTCATCTTGACGCACGACTCGCGATGTACCACGCCCCATTTCGGCAACACGCTCTAGCAAGTAGCGATTAACGGAACTACCAACACCGAAGCTATAGAGACGGTTACCAGGTTTAAGATTTTTCTGAACGGCAGCGATTACTTCATTGTCGTTGCCAATATAACCATCGGTAATTAGTACCACGCTGCGAATACGTCCATTAGATGATGAAGGGAAGTTAGTTACAGCATTGATGCCATTCATTAATTCTGTACCTCCATTAGCATCAACTTGATCGATATAGTTCATCGCCTTTTGACGATTTGCCGCAGTATTTTGGAGAGGATAGCTAGAAAGCTGGCGAGTGGTGCTAGAAAAATCAATAATTGTGAAGGTGTCGTTTGGATTCAATCCATTGATAAAGCGACGCATCAGTTCCCTTGATTTGATAATCGGATCGCCAGATTGGGAACCTGATGTATCCATTAAAAACACAACGTCCTTGGGTACAATTTGATCGGCACGATAGGCGATCGCAGGAATCAGATAAGTTGCAAAGTGTGAGCCTTGGTCGGTTGTGGTTGTGAGGATCGTGGGCTGAGTGCGATCGCTACTGATTTTGTAACGCACAATCAAGTCTTTGTTAGGAATGTTATCGCCAGCCGCTAATTTTAGTTGCATGGTTTCGCCATTATTCTGAACATCAATGCGATGGGAAGTGGAGTAAAGATTGCGAATGGGAACGCCTGCATCAATTTGCAAGCTCACGGTAATATCATTGCCCGATCTCGTTTCAGGTTTCAGAACAGGTGGAGTAATTCGCGAGGCATCAGGGACTTGAGTAGTATTTCCCTTTGGATCGATCGCTGTTCCTGGAATATAGCGAGGTCCCACGACCATTGGGAATACAAACTCATAATCGCCTTGCTCAAATTTCAGGCTTTCGGTGTAGCGAATCGTCACCTTGATTTGTTCACCTGGTTTGATATTGGCAAGAGATTGCGTGAAGATATTATCCCGTTCCTGTTCTAGCAAACCCGCAGTGCGTCCTTCTTTGCGGGCGCGGTCATAGATTTCCTTGGCTTCTTCACGTTTTTTGATATCCCCTTTAATCACGCGATCGCCAATCTTAATTTCCATGTCATCGACAGCCGCTTGGTCTGGCAATGGGAATACATATATGGCTTCTAAGGGTTTGTCATAGGGATTCTGAAAAGTTTGGGTGACTTCTACCCTTGAAATGTTGCCAGATATTTTTCCTTTGACATCAGTATTGGTTAGGGTGAAAGCTTGTTGCTTGCGATCGGTGGTTTGGACATACAGCCCACCAACAGGACGATCTTTGTTTGTTTCGGCGCGAGGAGTGCGATCGCTAACTGGTTCGAGAATTCCTGTTCTAACCATAGTGCTAGGATTTTGTGGAGTTTTAGCGATCGGGCTAGACTGAGCTAAGGTGCGATGAGCGATCGCACCAGCAAGGATGATCGCAGCAGGTAAGGCGATATAGATAGGCTTAATTGATTTCATAGTAATTTCGCTCCTCAGCGCCTGCATCCTTGTGTTAGGCAGTTTTGCAAGCTGTTAGTGTTTCTTGATCTTGAGTCTCTCACTCTTAGTAAGGATTAGTTTCTCAGTTGCAGTTTTTGTAACGAGAAATTATGAAACCAATGTTTATAATTTTTTGCCCACAAAAAAGCGCTTGATGCTAGGCATCAAGCACTTTTTTGCTTTTACGGAGAGGGGGAGATTCGAACTCCCGTTAGGTGTGACCCCAAATCTGATTTCGAGTCAGACGCATTCAACCACTCTGCCACCTCTCCAAATATGTTTTGTAGTGTCTTTGGTAAGCAAAGCGATTGTAATAATATCACACTATGTATGCTTTGATAGCATAAATTGCTGAATTTCAGCAATTCTCATTATGAAACCGATTTTGGTTCATCACCGTCATAGGCGATTATCTCCGCAACTTGCTTTAATTAACTGAAATGAGATCACCTGCTCTAGCAGTAAATCCTTTAAAAAATCAGTACAATGTTTCCGTCCTTTACATCCAATCAGATTTTTCGACCATTTTTTCGACCATCATAGGGAAAGAATAACCATGCGAAATGTTACTCTCCATGCCTTTAATTGGCGATATACGGATATTATTGACAACCTTGATTCTATTCGAGATGCTGGATATGGAGCGGTGCTGATCCCACCTCCACTTTACTCAGATCCTAATGGCGATCAGTGGTGGCAGAGATATCAACCTAAAGATTATCGAGTATTGCTATCCCATTTGGGAGGCAAAAAGGATCTGGAGAGGTTGATTCAGGCTTGCCATGAGAGCACTCCCAAATTACAGGTGTATGCGGATCTTGTAGTTAACCACATGGCAAACGAAGCTCGTAAAGATCATTTCGATTTTCCAGGTGCAGCCGAGCTTGAGCGTTACCAAAAACAGCCTGCCTTGTTTGAGGAGAACCGATTATATGGTGACCTCAGTAAAGGATTATTTTCTGTTTTCGACTTTAACAATGCTGGTGAGATTGATAGCGATGAGTGGTCAAATCGAGATGCAGTAATCTATCAGAATTTATCAGGGCTACCTGATCTCAAAAATTCTGACTGGGTGTTGCAGCAGCAGACCGCTATGGTAGAGGCAATGATAGAGATGGGGTTTGATGGCTTTCGGATTGATGCCATTAAACATATCACCGAGCGAATGATTGATAACTTCGCTGATAATCCTAAGTTTCGAGATCGATTTTGGTTTGGGGAAGTTTTAACAGGTAGCGATCGCGATGAGCGGATATTCCTTGATCCATTTTTAAGGGAAACTTGGATTTCAGGCTATGATTTTCCTCTATTCCAAACTATGCGCGAAGCATTTGGATTTGGCGGTTCTTTGCGGTCATTAGCTCGTCCTGAAAGCCAAAATAATGCTTTGCCTTGGAATCGATCAGTAACCTTTGTAATTAACCACGATATTCCTCACAATGATGGATTTCGCTTTTGGTTATTTGATCCACAAGATGAACATTTGGCTCATGCTTACATCTTGGGACGCGATGGAGGAGTGCCTCTGATTTATTCTGACCATAATGAATCTCACCGTTCGCAAGACCGCGATCGCTGGTTAGATGTATACAAGCGAGCGGATATGGTGGCGATGATCCATTTTCATAATGCTGTTCATGGTCAGCCAATGGTTATCCTTTATGAAAGTGACTTATTGCTAGTATTCCGCCGAGGCGCAAATGGAATTGTGGCTATAAACAAAAGTGGATCGAACCAATGGGCAAATTTCAGCACTTGGGGACTAAAAAACCCTGCTAAATATCGAGATCTCATCCATCACAATGAGATGAACCTTTCTGGAAATACGCTGTCCCTATTTGTCCCACCCCGAACAGCCCAAATGTGGTTAGCCGAATAGCTGTCGCCAAACATGGCAGCACATGGAGCGCTATGTGCTCAAGCCCAAAGTAATAAATATTTATTGCTATAAAACCAAAAAAATTGAGTGGCGGCGCGAAGCGCCGCCACTCAATTTTTTAGCGAAAACCTTTGCCCTGTGAAGATTCTGTCCATAACATTAGCTCTCCGTCGGCATTTGCCGCCGCTAATTTTTTGCCCTGTGGGTGCCATTGCATCGCTGTAATCTCGCCCATTGGCGTTTCTAGCGCTTGCACCCAATCCTTAGCATCTTTCCAAATTGCGATTCTGCCATTCTCATCGGCGGAGGCAAGTACTTCAGATTTGGGCTTGAAGGCAACAAAGCCGACGATACTGTTATGTCCTTTGATCACTTCACCTTCCCAACCGACATTCAGATCAGCATGTTTTTCCCACACAACTACATCTGAGCCACTAGAGGAAGCTAATAACGGCGAAGTTTTGCTCGATGACCAATCAAAGCAACGAATCTTGCCAGGGAAGCCCTGCATCCGCCAAGGTGAGGCATCAAAGTCAGTACCAAGCCATTGCATCACCACAACCAAATTATCGAGGGTACTAGCAACTAAATATTCACCTACCCGATCCCAAACCAGTTTGGAAGTAGCTGTCGGCATTTCAAACCGAATCGGATCTTCATACCAATCCTTAGCTGTCCATACCTTAATACCACCATCACCTCCCACCGTGAGTAATTCGCCGCTTGGATGCCATGCGATCGCTAATACTGTTGATTGCTCAAAATGCAGAGTTGTCACAATATCGAGAGTCTCCGCGCTCCAGATTTGAACGTACTTGCCTAAACTAAATGCAAATTCGGGACGAGTGGGATGCCAAATCAGATGCTCAATCCATTTTGTACCAAGATCGAGGGTTGCCGCGATCGCAGGTTGATCGCCATCTAATTTCCACACTCGTACTTTGCCATCTTGCCCCCCAGCCGCCAGCCATCGCCCGTCCGCCGAAAATCCCAGACAATCCACTGAAATTTCTGTTGGTGCTTGTAATTCAATCAGCTTTTGGGTCAGATCGTTACCTGCCTTTGCATCATCAAACAGTACTGTCTCACCCGATGCAGTGGCAGCAGCGAGATATTTGCTATTGGGTGACCATGCGATCGCGGTGACATATTCACTGAGTGTAATTTGTGATTGAGGTTTGGGATTTAGAATAAGTGTGGTCTTAGGCTTGGGCATAGTAATTATTTGGCTGTCTCCATTTGTTGGCTCCCATGGATTTTAACTTAGCGCAAAGCGCTGTAAAACCAAAAAGAGAGTGGCGGCGCGAAGCGCCGCCACTCTCTTTTTAGTCTATAGCTATAATCACTGCGTGTTAGCATACTTTTACAGATATTTTCGTTCAGGCTAATCCAGCCGAGCTTTAGCAACCATTTAAGAATTGTCTAGATCCCCCTCAATCCCCCTTAAAAAGGGGGAAGAATTAATTCTCCCCCCTTTTTAAGGGGGGCTGGGGGGGATCTCTTAGAGCTTTTAATACTCAACAAGTAATTCTTAAACGTTTTTTCAGCCAACTTAATTTCAGACAATCAAGCAGCTTAGCAAAATGACAAACTTGTTTCCCATCCTCGCCGCATCCGATCCTCTTGTCGCAGGCTTTATCGGTAAAGAAACCGAGAGACAGCGCAATAATATCGAACTGATTGCCAGTGAAAATTTTACATCCCTCGCAGTTATGGCGGCGCAGGGATCAGTATTGACCAACAAATATGCCGAAGGGCTGCCATCCAAACGCTATTACGGTGGTTGTGAGTTTGTAGACGAGATCGAGTCGATCGCGATCGATCGCATCAAAGAATTATTTGGCGCAGCCCATGCAAATGTCCAGCCTCACTCTGGCGCACAGGCAAACTTTGCCGTATTCCTGACTCTGCTCAAACCAGGTGACACCTTCATGGGGATGGACTTGTCCCACGGTGGACATTTGACACATGGTTCACCTGTGAACGTTTCGGGAATGTGGTTTAACAAAGTTCATTACGGTCTAAATCAAGAAACCGAACAGCTAGATTTTGATTTGATTCGTGATTTGGCTTTGAAACATAAACCAAAATTAATCATTTGCGGCTATTCGGCATATCCCAGAATTATTGATTTCGTTAAATTCCGTGCGATCGCAGATGAAGTTGGCGCATACCTGATGGCAGACATCGCCCATATCGCAGGTTTAGTCGCGTCAGGACATCACCCCAATCCAATTCCCTATTGTGATGTCGTTACTACTACCACTCACAAAACTCTACGTGGACCTCGTGGTGGTCTAATCATGACTCGCGATGCTGCACTTGGTAAGAAATTCGATAAATCAGTCTTCCCTGGATCACAGGGTGGCCCCCTTGAGCATGTAATTGCAGCTAAGGCTGTTGCCTTCGGTGAAGCATTACGTCCTGAGTTCAAAACATACTGTGGACAGGTGATTGCGAACGCTCAAGCTCTTGCTGCTCAATTGCAAGAACGTGGATTCAAACTGGTTTCCAATGGAACTGATAATCACTTGTTGTTGGTCGATCTGCGTTGTATTAGTATGACTGGTAAGGTCGCAGACTTGTTAGTAAGCGGCATCAATATCACTGCTAACAAAAACACAGTTCCATTCGATCCTGAATCGCCTTTTGTGACTAGTGGTTTACGACTAGGTTCTCCTGCGATGACTTCTCGTGGCTTGAAAGAATCTGACTTCCGCGAAATTGGTAATATCATTGCCGATCGCCTTTTAAGTCCTGAGAGCGATGCTGTCCAAGCGGATTGTCTGGCAAGGGTTAAAACCTTGTGCGATCGCTTCCCTCTCTATCCTGAACTTGAGTACCCAGAGATCAGCATGAAGGAACCAGCTCTAGCCATCTAAGTAAAATCCAATTCAAAAAAGGGAAGAGTCATGACATGACTCTTCCCTTTTTTTTGGATTAATCGAATAAGTCTATCGGTGATAGCGATCACGAACGAATCTGCGATCGCTCACAACTAAAGATTTACAAGAGTGATAGCGTGTTTCCATGAATTTATAAAGAAATACAGCCAAAACTACCATGAAATCCTCATTGCGCTTTAGTATCATCTCAGCCGCTACATTGCTTTTTTCGCTTCAAGTTTCACAAGCAGAGGTAGTCTTAGCCGATAATCAGAGCTTTGAGCAATGGTGTTTGCAGAAGGATTCGCTTCCAGTAGAGACTAAGAAAACTGTTGAGGTAATGCTCAAGAAGTCTGGCACACAAGACTGCAAATTGTCTGATGTGAAGCTTAATAGCCTGTCTAAACTTCATCTAGGCGGATATGAAATTATTGATATTAAGCCTCTTGCGGGTTTAACTAAATTGATATCCCTCAATCTCAATAGCAACAAAATCAGTGATATTGAGCCTCTTGCGGGTTTGATTAATTTGACCACCCTTGATCTCAATAGCAACAAAATCAGTGATATTAAGCCTCTTGCGGGTTTGATTAATTTGTCTGAACTTTATCTTCACTTCAATCAAATCAGTAGTGTTCAGCCTCTTGCGGATCTAACGAAGTTGACTGCGATCTCTCTCATTAACAATCAAATCGCTGATATTAAGCCACTTGCGAACTTGACTAAGTTGACCTTCCTCAATCTCAGTATCAATCAAATTGGTGATATTAGTCCTCTTGTAGGTTTGACTAAGTTGACTTTCCTCGGTCTCGATCGCAATCAAATCACTGACATTAAGCCACTTATGAGTTTGACTAAGTTGACTGAAGTCGGTCTTGCAAATAATAAAATAAATGAAATTAGTGCTCTTGTGAGATTGACTAATTTGAAGAGACTAGATCTCAGTGGTCTTCAGTTTGAATTCAAGCCTCTCGATGACTTGAGCGCCTTTCCCGAATACAACCAAATACGTGATGTTGCAGATCTGGCGGGCTTAGTTAATTTGACTTACCTTAATCTTAGTGGCAACAAAATCAGTAATGTTGCACCTCTTGCAAGTTTGACTAATTTGACCAACCTCAGTCTCAGCTCCAACAAAATCAGTAATATTAAACCACTTGCGAACTTAACCAAGTTGACCAACCTCGATCTTCCTTTCAATCAAATAAGTGATGTTAAGTCACTTGAAGGTTTGACTAATTTGATCTATCTCAGTCTCAGCTTCAACAAAATAAGTGATATTAAGCCACTTGCGAGTCTAACTAATTTGACTGAACTCCAGCTCAATCATAATCAAGTCATCGATATAAAGCCACTTGCGAGTTTAACTAGCTTGATTGACCTCACTCTCTCAAGTAATCAAATTGTTGACGTTAGACCACTTGCGGGTTTGACTAAGTTGAAGGTACTTTATCTTGACAGTAATCAAATTAATGACAAATCTTGTCCAATCAAGCCAGAATCTATTTGTCAGTACTAAATATTCCGTAACTCGCAGATTTATTGGTGATGGCGATCGCAAATGAATCTGCGATCTGTCGAAACCAAAGAGTGATACGATATTTTTATGAATTTTACTATAGGATAAACCAAAATCAATATGAAACCATCTTTGCACTTTAGTATTACCTCAGCCGCTATAGTAATTCTATCGCTTCAAGTTGCACAGGTTGACGCTGCTCCAACCCACCATCAAAGTTTTGAGCAATGGTGTTTGCAAAAGGATTCTCTTCCAGTCGAGACTAAAAAAACAATTGAGGCGTTGCTCAATAATGCTGGCTCACAAGACTGCAAATTAGCTGATATGAAACTCAATAGTTTGTCTAAACTTTATCTGAGCGGATATAACATCACTGATATCAAGCCACTTGCAAGCTTGACTAAGTTAACAGAACTCAAGCTTGACGGGAATCAAATCAGTGACATTAAGCCACTTGCGAGCTTGACTAAGTTAACAGAACTCAAGCTTGACGGGAATCAAATCAGTGACATTAAGCCACTTGCGAGCTTGACTAAGTTGACAGAACTCAAGCTTGACTGGAATCAAATCAGTGACATTAAGCCACTTGCGAGCTTGACTAAGTTGACAAAACTCACTCTTTACTTCAATCAAATCGCTGACATTAAGCCACTTGCGAGTTTAACCAATTTGACAGAACTCAGTCTCTTCAACAATCAAATCAGTGATATTAAACCACTTGCGAGTTTGACTAAGTTGACTGTTCTCGTCCTCAACAACAATAAAATCAGTGATGTTAAACCCCTTGCGAGTTTGACTAAGTTGACTGGTCTCTGGCTCAGCGACAATAAAATCAGTGATGTTAAACCCCTTGCGAGTTTGACTAATATGACTATACTCATTCTCAGCAACAATCAAATCAGCGAGGTTAAACCCCTTGCGAGTTTGACTAATATGACTAGACTCATTCTCAGCGACAATCAAATCGGTGATGTTACGACTCTTGCGGGCTTAACTAATCTGACTGGTCTATTTCTAAATGGGAATCAAATCAGTGATGTTGAACCTCTTGCGGGTTTGACTAATTTGTCGAGTCTCTCTCTCTACAAAAATCAAATCAGTGATATTAAGCCTCTATCAAGCTTAAACAATTTGATTTTACTCATGCTTGACGACAATAAAATTATTAATGTCAAGCCGCTTACAAATTTGACTAATTTGACTTACCTCCATCTAGGCGGAAATCAAATCGCTGACATTAAGCCACTTGTGGGTTTGACTAAGTTGACTGAACTCCATCTAGGCGGAAATCAACTTAGTGACAAATCTTGTCCAGTCAAACCAGAATCTGTTTGTAAGTACTAAATATTCCGTAGAGCGATCGCATCTGATTCTCAATCACTTCATAGAGCGATCACAATATTTATTGGTGATGGTGATCAAGAATGAATATGCGATCGCACACAACCAAAGTTTTATAAGAGTGATACGATATTTTTATGATTTATGCTGTAAAGCAACCAAAATCAATATGAAATCATCTTTGCACGTTGATATTGTCTCAGCCACAGTACTAATTCTATCGTTCCAAGTTTCACAGGTTGATGCGGCTCCAACCAATAATCAAAGCTTTGAGCAATGGTGTTTACGGAAGAATTCTGTTTCAGTAGAGACTAAAAAGACGGTTGAGGTAATGCTCAAGAGATCTGGCACGCAAGACTGTAAGCTAGCTGATATGAAGCTCAATAGCCTATCTACACTTTCGCTCAACGGGACTCAAATCAGTGATATTAAGCCACTTGCAGGTTTGACTAAGTTAACAGAACTCTATCTCGGTGACAATAAGATTAGTGATATTAAGCCACTTGCGGGTTTGACTAAATTGACTTATCTCTATCTAGGAAACAATCAAATTAGTGACATTAAGCCACTTACAGGTTTGACTAAGTTAACAGAACTCTATCTCTTAAGCAATAAAATCGCTGACATTAAGCCACTTGCGAATTTGACTAAGTTGACTTGGCTCTCTCTCAACAGCAATAAAATCATTGATATCAAGCCTTTTGTGGGCTTGACTAATTTGACTCACCTCAATCTTAGTAGCAATCAAATTAGCGACATTAAGCCCCTTGAGAGTTTGACTAATCTAACGGCACTCTTTCTTGGCGAGAATAAGATTGGTGATATTAAGCCGCTTGAAGGTTTGGCGAATTTAACTTTTCTCTCACTCAGCAGGAATCAAATCACTGATGTTAAGCCACTTGCTGGTTTAACTAATTTAATGATCCTTTATCTCGGTAAGAATCAAGTTAGTAATGTTAAGCCACTTGGGGGGGTGCCTAAGTTGGCTAACCTTTATCTCGACGAGAATCAAATCAGTGATATTAGGCCACTTGCAGGTTTGACGAATCTAACGGAGCTCTCACTCGGCGGTAATCAAATCAGTGATATTAAGCCACTTGCGGGTTTGACCATGTTGGATCGACTCTCACTCAGCGGTAATCAAATCAGTGATGTTAAGCCACTTGCGGATTTGATTCATCTAACGGTACTTTCACTCGGCGGTAATCAAATCAGTGATGTTAAGCCACTTGCGGGATTGACTAAGTTGACGTACCTCGGTCTAAGTAACAACAAAATTAATGACAACTCCTGCTCAGTCAAACCTGAATCTGTTTGCACATACTGGTAGTCCTAAAAAGGAAAGGATTTATATGGTAAAGAGGGGCGGCGCTTAGCGCCGCCCCTCTTTACCTGTTTAGCACTACCCACATACTAAACATTCCGTAGCGCGATCGCATGTTTGATGTAGGAAATAGGCGATCGCTATGTTTATATATCATTAAAACATCAGAACAATGCTTATTGTACGCCAATTCCTAGATATCAGATTTAGGATACAACTTCATTAATGCTTGAACCTGCTCTGCATGGTAGGAACTGCGCGTAAGCGGCGAAGAAACAACTTGCAGAAATCCCATCGCCTCACCAGCAATTCTCCATGCTTCAAACTGCTCAGGTGTTACAAACTCATGCAAAGTCAAATGCTTTGCTGAAGGTTGCAGATATTGACCAATGGTAATAATATCGCAATCCACAGCTCTCAAATCACGCATCACCTCCAAAACCTCTTCATAGGTTTCGCTCATGCCCACCATAACGCCTGACTTGGTATAAACCCAAGGCGCAATTTCACGAGCTCGACGTAATAGCTCTAAACTACGTTGATATTCGCCCTGTGGACGCACTCGCCGATAAAGCCTTGGCACAGTCTCCGTATTGTGATTAAGTACATGGGGACGAGCTGCCAAAATTGTTGCTAAGGCTTCCCAATTAGAGCAAAGATCGGGAATAAGAAGTTCAATAGTAGTTTGTGGCATCAACTTACGAATCTCTTCGATGCATCTTACAAACTGGGAAGCACCGCCATCGGGCAAATCATCACGATTAACAGAAGTAACGACAACATGCTTAAGCTTCATCCGTCGGACTGCTTCACCCAAATTAATTGGCTCCATCGGATCGAGAGCTTGAGGTTTTTTCTCAAAGTCAATATCGCAGTAAGGGCAAGCGCGAGTACAAGCTGGCCCCATAATCAAAAATGTGGCAGTACCTTGGTTAAAGCATTCGCCAATATTTGGACAAGATGCTTCTTCACACACAGTATTTAGCCCCAAGTCGCGCAAGACTTCTTTCACATTACCAACGCGCTCCCACTGCGGGGCTTTAACTCGCAACCAATCTGGTTTGACTGCCATATTTGTAATTACCTATATCTCTAGCCTATGCAGTTCATGCAATTTTTGCAACATTTTGTATTCTAACATTATGGAATTGTATAGAGTTTCTCAATAGGCTTTCTTTGCAGCATTTCTCATTATAAAAATCGGTTGTTTGAAAGCCCGCCGTTGGCGGGCTTTCAAACAACCGATTTTGGTGTTTCCAGCGCCGAAGGCGCTGGAAACACCAAAATCGGTTTCATAATGAGAATTACTGCTTTCTTTGCTTGAGAAAAAATTTTTAGCTTTAGCTTTAACTTTTTAAATCTCCCAAGTTTCATATATCTAGTTCTTACACTCAGTAAATTCCATGTTAAATCCCAAAGACTTGTCGCTAAGTGGCTGATCTGCGTATTTTTTGGGTTTAATGTCTAATACCAAAACACAAAATGGCTGCGCCACTTTGTGTCTTTAAAACCCTTACAGGGTTTGTTTTTTAATTCGCAGAAGTGTTGTCACACTTTTGTGAATTGGGATAAAAGCATAGTAGAAATGCAAATACAGCACTTTATACCGTATCTGAATCGAGTCGTAAAAAAAATCCAGAAGTGACATTTCACTTCTGGAAGATGTAATAAAACAGTTCAGCAGGTAATATCTGTACAAATAAATAAAATCCCCATTTTCCAGCTACATAAATAACTGTAAAATTTTTAAGTATATTTAACTAGACAACAAATCAAATATACTTAGCAAATGAATTTACTTTTTACAGCAATTTATAAATAAATCCAGATTTCTTCAAATTGCCACGGTGGACTCCGCTTGTAGAAGAAATAAGGATCTATATATAAAAATGCTAAAAAAGTGACCAATACAAAAACCGAGATTTTTGGTTACTCTGATCGGACGATAAAAATTTATCTACAGCCAACCAGTGCAACTTCTCTTTCTTCGGGTGGTTTTAGACTAGGGAACAAGAAGTGATTTTCTTCAACATACTGTGCTCCAAATAGTCCTTTTTCTGCCCAAAAGTATCGATCTGTTGTGTGCTCGTTACGTCTTACAAGCAACAGTGCTGGAGGAAGAATGCCATGTGTATGAATGTACTTTCGTGCAGCCGTCACGGGCTTGTCTTCACCGCTATCGATACTAAATTGAGGAATATGTTCTAGGATTTTGCGCCCTTCTTGGCGACGTCTACTTTTGCGCTTACGTCTCCTTGCCAAATTGATACCTCCTAATTTAGACCCTGAAATGCGATCGGGATTACAAAACATTGTTATTATAGCTAGGGTAAATAAAAAATTTCAACTTTTCTTTACAAATTTTTGTCACTAAGTATTTTCTATACTATAGCTTGATATCAATTTAAAACCCAGAAGCTAGAGGCAGTGCGAGGTATATCTCTCTATTTTGCTTAATTGATAGCTGTAACAAACTTGACATTAATTTGCTGCAAAGTGGTTTAGAGCTTCGGCAAAATCTCGAACCCCCCGAAATTGTCGGTATACTGAAGCAAATCTCACGTATGCAACCTCGCTGACATCTTGTAAATATTGCAACACCATCTCGCCAATTTCCACGCTCGAAACTTGATGGCAATCGCGTACTTGTAGTTGCGCTTCGATTTCGTCAATAATTGATTCTAGAGTTGTTTGTGATACCCCCGTTTTTTCACAAGCTCGAATCATGCCTCGCAAAAGCTTAGAGCGATCGAAAGATTCACTGGCTCCATCTCTTTTTAAAACTGTAATTGGTACAAACTCAATGCGTTCGTATGTAGTAAACCGACGCTGACAATTAAGACATTCGCGTCTGCGTCGAATACTACAGCCTGCCTCTGCCGAACGAGATTCTAAAACACGGCTATCGGTATGCTGACAAAACGGGCAGAGCATGACATATCTCAAAATTTAGTGTGTAGAACATAGCGCATAGCAAAGCTTTACTCTATCTATAACAACTGTAAATTATAGTGGTCAGTTTCGCCCAACCAGAAGATTTTTGTCAGCTATTCTCATTTTAAAAATCAGTTTTGCGGACTTTCATCAAAACCGATTTTAGATTTTTCAGCGCCTACGGCGCTGAAAAATCTAAAATCGGTTTCATAATTAGAATTGCTGGATTTTTGTTGAGAGTGTTGCAAAGCAACACTCTCAACAAAAATCTTCTGGTTTTATTACAAAGCTTTCCTAGGGAACTATGGAGTGTACCCCAATGATAGCCATTTTAGAAGTTTGGGCTGGCAATATAATGGCTGCTCTTTGCAATATGTATTAGTGTCATAAACCATCAGAGAATCAGGGTTGATTGGGGCAATGTACTTCAAGTTAGCTCTGACATAGCACTCGCCAAGTTGATCAAAATTTGCAGGCTTTGCTGGGTAAGCCAACTCATTCTGTAAACCTCTAACCCTTAGCCAAGGAACACCTTCTTTGTCTAAAACGATCGCATCACTAGATGAGTCAGGAGGTTCGGCGCTATGCAGATTTGGATTTCCCTTGAAAACCGCAGTCATGATCGCACCTCTTTGAATTCGCGACCTAATTTGTCCATTCGGTGTGTATCGACAATTTAAAGCATAATCTTCTACACCAGATCCCATTGGCTGTACGACTAGCCATTTGCTAATGGTATAGAAACCACGATTGCCACGCTGAAAGGCGGATCTAAAGTCTCCATTACTATCAGGATTGGGGACTTCAGCAACTTGTGCGATCGCTGCATGATTACTCAACATTAGAGAGCTAATTGAGCTTGCGGTTATTAATAGGAGAAATAGGCTACGCAAATTTAATCTCATATTTTTATCCTTGATAGTGTTTATACAAATTCACAAAAGTGTCGGCACACTTTTATGAATTAAAAAACTAAATCCAGTAAGGGTTTTAAAAGACAAAATGGCGTACATTTTGTCTTTTGGTATTAAATGGCATTGTGCAGAGATGTAAACCAAGATTTTTATTAAAAGTTTTGCTTTGCAAAACTTTTAATAAAAATCTTGTGGCTTTCTAAGTTGTCATTTGCTGTGCGCTCAACGGTTAGGCTAAAAAATTAGGACGAACATCGATATAAAGTAGCCATGCGCTCTAAATTTTTGTTGGGATCGCGAAGCAAAAATGGCAGGTGCCCAACAGGTGGAGACTTGAAATTGGGCTGCCGACCTTCGATATATTCCCACCGTGAAGTCTTGCGATCGTAGGCAGTATCGATCGCTAGTTCGCCAGATGGACTGAGCCAACCAATATTTTCGTATGTTTTACGAATATCTTTAGCAAAATCTTCGTAAATCTTTTTCTGAGCAGTTAATCCCTGTTTGCCATTGCTTGCCTGTGTCCATAGTTGATCGATTAAAACTAGATCCGCACAAGTAATCCGATTAAATTCATCGGGGTGAAATGTCCCGTCAATATCAGATTGGCTTCCTGCGGCTTTGAGAAGTAATAAATAGGTTTCATGATCGGCAGCTTTCCAGTCTTTCTCTTTGAGATAGATACTTAGTTGCCCATAGTTAGCCTTGCGGTCTAGTATAGGTGCTGCTGAAGTCTGAACTAAAGGAGAAGGTGAAGTCTCAGGTGTAGAGATAGAAGGACTAGGACTAAGGCTGTTAATTGGCAGACTATTGCTTTTAAGCGGGTTCCATCCTGTACTAAACAGATAAATTCCACCAGTTAAAGCTAACAAGGCGATCGCGGATGTCAATAAGAGAGGATTTGACTTAACCTCTCGATCATCAGTAATTCGGGGGGAAACTGTACTTAATTTTGGTAGTTTCGCGATATCTTTCAGAACTTCATCAACTGTCTGATAGCGATCGCGGGGATTGCAACGTGCCATCCGATCTAAAACTGCGGCAAATTCACGACTCACTTTGGCATAGCTGCGCCAAGTAATCTCATTATCGCGATCTCTTGGGAACTGGCTAGGATGCTTACCAGTAAGAGCTTGCAGAGCCAGCATTCCCAAAGAGTAGATATCACTATTTGATACAGATTGACCGCGTTCTTGTTCGTAGGACATATACCCAGGCGTACCAATTGGTAATGTCACTTTTGCTTTATGATGGGCGCTAGCAACTTCCATTTGGACTTGCTTGACAGTACCAAAATCAATCAATACCAGTTTGCCATCGCTATGACGACGAATCAAGTTGCTAGGTTTGATATCGCGATGAATGACATTATATTTATGAACGAATTGCAGGATTTCTAATACTTCTTTGACAATTTGGGCAACTCGCGCTTCTGCCATTTGGCTTCCAGGAGACATTTCCTTACTGAGTGGATGTCCTGCGATAAATTCTTGAACGAGATAGAATTCTTTGTTTTCTTGGAAATATGCGTAAAGTTGAGGGATCAGATCATGTTTTCCCAATTCTTGTAATGTTTCGGCTTCGGCTTTAAATAGTTCTAGAGCCTTTTGGGTGAAAACAGGATCATCAATAGTGGGATTAAGATGTTTGACCACGCATTGAGGATTTTTTGGCAAGCGCGTATCTTCAGCAAGATAAGTTTGCGAAAAACCTCCTTCTGCTAATTCTCTGATAATGCGGTAGCGGCGATCAAGTAGCTTGCCTAACATATTGGCATTATACAGCAATATTCGATCAAACCCAAACCACAAAGATTATTGAAAGCTTTGATTGGCAAGACTTTCAATAATCTTTGTGGCGTTTGTTGTAGTCTTAAGATTTCGCGAAAGCTTCTGGTGCTAGGTTTATATTTGTAGTGATTTTCATTTTGCCTACGGCAAAATGAAAACTCAAAAATCTTACTGGGATTGAGTTTTTGTTTTCAAATGAGTACATACTCATTTGAAAACTGCGATATGAGGAATTAATAGGAGTAGACCAGCATGGCATCACTTCACCAGCCACTATGGGCTTTGTCCTTTGAAGAAGTCTACGAATCTCTTGGCACTAGTGCTAATGGATTATCGCAGATAGAAGCGCAATCACGATTAGAGAAATTTGGTGCAAATGAATTGCCTGAACCTGCCCATCGTCCTTTGTGGCTGCGGTTTGCCGATCAGTTAACTCATTTTATGGCTCTCCTACTCTGGATCGCAGGGATTCTAGCCTTTATTTCCCGTACTCCTGAACTCGGTTGGGCAGTTTGGTCAGTAATCTGGATTAATGCCATCTTTAGCTTTTGGCAAGAGTTTCAAGCAGAGAAAGCATTATCAGCTCTCAAAAAAGTTTTGCCGATGCAGGTGAAAGTTTATCGAAACGGTGAACTAAAGCAAATTCCTGCGAGAGAACTGGTGCGTGGCGATGTCATGCAACTGGAAGAAGGCGATCGCATTTCCGCAGATGCGCGGTTGATATCGGCAGAAAGTTTGTATCTAGATGTATCGGTAATGACGGGAGAATCTTTACCCGTAGCACGAAGTCCTTATCCAGTGAGGTTGCGCGAGACAGTGTCAGTGCGTGGCGGTAAAACGATGCTACGTCAAGGCGAACAGCCGATGCAGGAAAAAGTGAATCCATCAGAAATTGCCAACCTTGTGTTGGCAGGCTCAATGGTTGCCGCAGGGCGAGCAGTGGCAGTTGTCTATGCAACGGGCGCTGAGACAGAGTTTGGACAGGTCGCCCATTTAACTACAGAGGTAAAGCGTGAGCCCAGTACGTTAGAAATTCAAGTTTCGCGAATTGTGCGAATTATTACCGCGATCGCCCTTGGTATGGGTGTGACTGTATTTGCGCTCAGTTATTTTCTGATTGGGATGGATGTGACTGAGAGCTTTATTTTTGCGATCGGTATTATCGTCGCAAATATCCCTGAAGGTTTATTACCGACAGTAACGCTCGCACTTGCCCTTGGAGTGAAAAGGATGGCGCGGCGTAATGCCCTTGTCCGAAGGCTCTCGGCAGTGGAAACCCTCAGCGCAACTACGGTGATTTGTACCGATAAAACTGGCACATTGACAAAAAATGAAATGACGGTGCGCTATCTTTGGTTACCGACAGAACCAACAACCTCTGATCATCCAAATCCCCAATCTGAAGATGTTAATAATGTTCTAAAAAATCGGCTTATTGAAGTCACAGGTGCAGGTTACGACCCCACTAGTGGCAAAGTAAACATTCCCGCAGATTCTGAAACTGCTCGTAAAGCCAAAGTTTTGCTGATCGGTTCGGCACTTTGTTCTAATGCGCGTTTGGTGCATCTCAATGCCCCTAGTCGTTGGCAAGAAATTGGTGATCCCACTGAGGCGGCTCTATTAGTAGCAGCAGGAAAAGCGGAACTAAATTTAGAAGATTTACAAAAGCAGTACCCACGCTTACGAGAACTTCCATTTGACTCACGCCGCCTAATGATGACGGTAGTGTTAAATTGGCAAGATTCGGAACTATGGTCTAGCGATTTTCCCAATCTCGCCTTCACTAAAGGCGCACCGTTGGAAGTTCTCAAACATTGTCACTTGATTTTGCGCGATGGACAGGCTCAAGAATTAACTCATACCTATTGGGCAGAGGTCGTCAAAGCCAATGATGATTTGGCACGACAAGGATTTCGGGTGTTAGGTCTAGCGGCGCGTCAAGGTGGGCAGGAACTACTAGATCTCAAAGCTCAGGACTTAGAGCAAGATTTAATATTTATCGGTTTAGTTGCCATGTTTGATCCACCACGAGAGGAAGTCCCGAAAGCGATCGCCCAATGTCATCAAGCTGGCATCAAAGTCACAATGGTTACAGGAGACTATGGACTCACTGCGGAAGCGATCGCCCGTCAAATTGGGCTGGTTAGCGGCAAAGTGCGTGTGGTCACAGGTGAAGGCATGGAACATCTCTCGGACGCACAACTAAAACAAGTAGTAAAATATCGCTTTGGATTAGTATTTGCAAGAATGTCACCTGAACATAAATTGCGATTGGTACAGGCTTACAAAGATATCGGTGAAATTGTTGCGGTGACGGGGGATGGGGTGAATGATGCTCCTGCCTTGCGTGCCGCCAATATCGGGATCGCGATGGGTCAAAATGGTACAGATGTCGCACGAGAAGCGGCGGATATTGTCTTGACTGATGATAACTTTGCTACGATTGTGGTCGCGATCGAGCAGGGTCGGGCAATTTATCAGAATATCCGCAAGTTTATGACCTATATTCTTGCCTCAAACGTGCCAGAGATTGTGCCGTTTTTAGGTATGGTTGCTTTCAAGATTCCTCCCGCGTTAACGATTTTACAGATACTTGCGGTGGATTTGGGCACAGACATGGTTCCTGCCCTAGCGCTAGGAGCGGAAACTCCCGAAGCTGGAATTATGGATCGTCCACCCCGTCCTAAGCAAGAATTTCTACTCAATGTTCCTTTACTACTCCGTGCCTATCTATTTCTAGGCATGATCGAGGCAGTTCTATCGATGTTAGGCTTCTTTATTGTTTGGTGGAGCTACGGCTATTCTCTAGGAGATTTGCAACAAGTCACACCAATGATTCTCTCTCAAACTGCCGATCCCACAGTGACCGCTATCTATCGCCAAGCGACAACTGTTACTCTTGCGGCGATCGTTGCTTGTCAAGTTGGCAATCTATTCGCTTGTCGTTCTTATTGGAGTTCTATATTCCGTCAGTCGCTATCAAACAATAGTTTGATCTGGTTGGGAATCACTGTTGAATGTGTTGCGCTCTTCGCATTTATCGACTTTCCACCATTCAGACAAGTATTCGGAACTGCTTCCTTAGCAAATTGGCATTGGTTGATTTTGCTAACCTGTCCACCGATCTTGATTGCTATAGAAGAACTTCGTAAACTATTTCTTTGCCGAAATCATCGGCAGCATTCGCGATCGCTATGATTCAGTAATACCAAAACACAAAGTGGCGCAGCCACTTTGTGTTTTTAAAACCCTTACAGGATTTAATTTTTAACTCACAGAAGTGTTGTCCCACTTTTGTGAATTGGTATAATTCTCATACTAATTGTGATAATGAGAATTGCTGCCTATGATTGTATGCGTATCGAGGGTTGCTATAAATACCATACAATAGCTGTAGGTAGTCAAAGCTGCCTTGTAATGTTTTATCTGCCACTAAAGGATTGGGCTTGCCTATCCCTGTATCTTTTTTTAACAAGTCATAATCCGAGAAAATTTATGTCTATTCAAGTTTATGGCATACCCAATTGTGGAACCTGCAAAAAAGCGATCGCTTGGTTAGATAATCAAGGAATTGCCTACGAATTTATCAATACCAAAGACTATCCGCCATCTCGAACTGCGATCGCCGAATGGGTAAATGCATTAGGGGAAAGAGTAATGCGAAACACCTCTGGACAATCTTATCGATCGCTTGGCACTGAAAAAGATACATGGTCACACATTCAATGGATTGAAGCCTATGCTAAAGATTCAATGTTGTTGAAACGTCCTTTATTTGTCAAAGATGGCAAGGCGATCGCGATCGGATTTAGAAACCCTGAAGAAATCAAGCAAAAACTAGCCTAAAAATCAACCTAAAAGAGGGAGCGTTCTCAGCGCGCTCTCATTCTCAAGAGTGATAGTAATTCTTGCGTCAGCTAACGTAATATTAGATTAATAATTTAATAGGTATTAAATTATCTGTAAAAAATCAATATCGGTACAAAAATATGAGCCAAAGACTCAAGCGATGGGAATCCCCACGCAAAGAAGGTCGAAATGATAAAGGTAAGGGCGGATCTGCTCGCCAACGCCAAAAGAAAAAGCAAATGCAAATGCTTCGTAAGAAGTTAAAAGCAGGAATTAATCCTAAACAAAAAAGAGATGGTGCTTGCACCATCTCTTTTTTGTATTTTGCCAACAGATTAATGCGAAACCACAGGAACCTGTTGAGCAAAGTCTGAATCTCCGACTTTGTTGTAATCAGTCTCACCAAAAATTGCATTTTCAAATTTGTAATGCTTGAATTCTAAAATGTTGCCTGAATTATCAGCCAAGAAAAAGGTTCGATGCTCTAAAGGAGTGTCCACAAAGCGAATTTTTGGTTTTTGATAAAACTTAAGACGCTTATCATGAACTTTTTCTAACAGAGCCATCCAGTTATTTTCGGAATAAAAAACTAACCCGAAATGTCGCGGATAGATGCCACGTTGAGAATCTATATTCTCGTGATCAACATGCGCTACCAACTGGTGACCATACAAACTCATGATCAGCGAGTCGCTTGACTCGCGTCCTGCCAAACAACCCAAACCATCAATATAAAAAGCCTTGGTGCTTGGAATATCTTTAACTGGAAATGCGAGATGAAAGAGGATCTTGGTCATGTTGCCGTATTTTCTAGCATAAGTTTGGTGCGCTTGAGTTTATCAGGAACTTCAATCGGATATTTCCCAGTAAAACAAGCTGTGCAAAAATGCGCGGTATCAATTTGTGTCGCTTTTAACATTTCGTCGTGACTGAGATACGCAAGCGTATCGACCTCAATCTGTTTAGCGATCGCCTCGACAGAATTGTGTGAAGCAATCAAATGATCTTGCGAGTCCGTATCAATACCATAAAAACAAGGGTGAGTAACGGGCGGCGAAGAAATACGCATATGTACCTCAATTGCACCAGCCTCACGCAATGCTCTTACTATTTTACGACTCGTCGTTCCCCTTACGATCGAATCATCGATCACAATTACCCGTTTACCCTGCAAAACATCCTTGAGGGTATTGAGCTTCATGCGGATTCCTGATTCTCGCATCGCTTGGGTTGGCTGAATGAAAGTCCGTCCCACGTAACGGTTTTTGATCAAAGCCTCACCGTAAGGAATCCCTGACTCTCGTGAAAATCCGATCGCCGCAGGAATACCTGAATCTGGGACACCAATCACAATATCGGCTTCTACAAAACTTTCTCTAGCTAATGCGCGACCGATTCGCAGTCTGTAGGTATAAAGACTTTCATCATGCATCACACTATCAGGTCTTGCAAAATAGATCATCTCAAATACACATAGCTTTGGCTTAGCCTCCTCCCATTGTAAAGATTGAATCCCATTCTCGATCGTAATTATCACCAGTTCCCCAGGAAGAACCTCACGCACATACTCAGCGCCGATAATATCTAAGCCGCATGTCTCAGACGACAAAACATAAGAACCATCTTCAGTTTTGCCAATTACCAAAGGACGTACACCATAGGAATCTCTTGCTCCTGCGATCGCATTAGGCATCGCCATTACTAAACTAAAAGCTCCATGACATCGACGCAGTGCCGTTACAATCGCCTCTTGCCAATCCTTACCTTCTTCTACTGCCTCACTAACGGCAAAAGCTATTCCTTCAGAATCAGTAGTTGATTCTAGTGCGTGACCCTGAGCTGACAGTTCGCCGCGTAACTCTGTCGCGTTGACTAAATTGCCATTGTGAGCAAGTGAGAAATCACCCAGTCTGGTATTAACAACAATCGGTTGAGCATTGCAAACCTTGCTCGAACCTGTAGTCGAATAGCGATTATGGCCAATTCCTAATGCTCCCTTCATTTCAGCGAGGATAGTTTCATTAAATACTTGGGCAACTAATCCCATCGCTTTATATGTATGGGTCGTCCCATGCTCATCGTAGACGGTAATACCTGCTGATTCCTGACCACGATGTTGTAAGGCATACAGTCCAAAATATACAAGTTTAGCAACATCCCCTTCTGCCGCTAATACCCCAAAAACACCACAAGCTTCCTGTGGTTTGTCAGCCTCAATTTCATTGCCATCATTAAAAACTAGATTATCAAAATCTCTATGATTTATAAGGTTTTCAGGCATCTCATCGGCAAAAACAGAATGGTCAGAATGGTCTGGCAACATAGCAGTTATACGCAATACATTAGTTTGGGTAGAAGAGAAAAGCCCCTTACTTGATCGTACCAGTGTTAAGCATTTCTTAACCAAAATTAATAAACCAAACCCAAAAGATAGAGTGCACCGCTTCGCGGCGCACTCTATCTTTTGAGTTTTAATTTGTCCTTCTGCCCTGTAAACTTAATTACGAGGTTGTGTAGTAAGACACAACAAAACTTATATTTTGCTTTCTGGTTCTAAAAATTTCTAGAACGTAACAAAGTCTTAATAGTTATAAATTTTAGGTAAATAGGTATTTCTACGCATGGATAGTACAATCAGTCTTGAGATTATTGAGGTTGTTGAGCAAGCAGCGATCGCATCTTCAAAGTGGATGGGTTTGGGCAAAAAAGACGAAGCCGACGAAGCCGCAGTTGAAGCAATGCGCGAACGTATGAACAAGATTCATATGCGCGGACGTATCGTCATTGGCGAAGGTGAGAGAGACGAAGCACCTATGCTATACATCGGCGAAGAAGTTGGTATCTGCACACAGGAAAACGCTGCCGAATTCTGTACAATCGAAGAATTACAAGAAATCGATATCGCTGTTGACCCTTGCGAAGGCACAAACCTCGTTGCTTACGGTCAAAATGGCTCAATGGCAGTTCTTGCCATCTCTGAGCGTGGTGGCTTGTTCCAAGCACCTGACTTTTATATGGATAAACTAGCTGCACCACCTGCCGCAAAAGGTCATGTAGATATCCGCAACACACCAACCAAAAATTTACAAATTCTTTCTGAATGTCTAGGTCGTGCGATCGAAGAATTAGTGGTCGTTGTTATGGATCGTCCTCGTCACAAATCCTTGATCTCCGAAATCCGTGCAGCAGGAGCTCGTGTACGTTTGATCAGCGATGGTGATGTATCGGCAGCAATTTGCTGTGGTTTTGCTGGTACAAACATCCATGCTTTGATGGGCATCGGTGCTGCTCCTGAAGGTGTCATCTCGGCAGCCGCAATGCGTTGCTTGGGTGGACATTTCCAAGGTCGTCTAGTTTATGATCCAGCCGAAGTTAATACACCTGAAAGTGCTAAGTGGACTCGCGAAGGTAACTTGCTTCGTCTCAAGGAAATGGGCATCGAAGATGGCGATAAGGTCTATGATGCTAACGAATTGGCTTGTGGTAAGGATGTCTTGTTTGCTGGATGTGGCATCACTCCTGGTACTTTAATGGAAGGTGTCCGTTTCTTTGCTGGCGGTTGCCGTACTCAATCTTTGGTAATCTCGACTCAATCGAAGACTGCTCGTTTTGTAGATACAATCCACTTGACTAGCGACAAGCCTAAGACTATTAATCTCCGTTAATTATTAGTTTTCTTTGATTTCAGTATAAAAATAGGTATGGGGCAAAGTCCCATACCTATTTTTATGTTTTTTATTTGTTTTATCACTACAGCCATTTATGGTTAGGACAAAACTAAAACCCAATAGATAGTAGCAGCGTGTCTTCTCGCTGCCACTATCTATTAAGCAGGGAACTTGGATAAAAGCTATTGAAAAAATAAAAGCCAAAAATTGACTTTAAAAAATTGACTTTAACTTTAAGAGATGGCTAGCTTTGACAACCTTATCTTAGAAACCATTTAAAAATTGTCTAGATCCCCCCCCAGCCCCCCTTAAAAAGGCTACGGTGTACACACAAGTCATAAAACCTATTCAAGTCAACAATTAATCGCCCCCTAACCCCCAATTCTGGGGGAACAAGAAAATAAAATTCTTTCAAAGTCCCCCAGAATTGGGGGATTTAGGGGGCTGAGATAAATCGAAACGTAGACAGTTGACTTGTGTGTACACGGTAGCTTAAAAAGGGGGGAGAATTAAATTCTTCCCCCTTTTTAAGGGGGATTGAGGGGGATCTCTTAGAGCTTTTGACCGCAGAAAGTAATTCTTAAATGGTTTCTTAAAGTCAAAATGCAACCTTTGCTCGAACAGGTACTTACCGAAACTTTTTGGAGGAAGTCTTAATTTAGAACAAGTAGGTTATGCCACTTGCCTTTTCTGTAACATAAAGTTAAGGAGTAATAAGTACCTACGACAGTGGTAGCTATCTCCTGATAAGCTCTTCCCATAAGATAATTATTTCTAGTCCAGTTCTTAATTAAGAAACGCATTTACGATATGAATATTGCAGTTGTTGGCTTGAGTCACAAAACCGCGACTGTGGAAGTACGGGAAAAGTTGAGCATTCCCGAAGATCGCATGGAAGCTGCGATCGCTCAACTAATGAGCTATCCGAGTATAGAAGAAGCTGCTATCTTAAGCACCTGTAACCGCTTAGAGTTATATGTGGTTACTAGCGAAGCCGAAAGTGGTATTCGCGAAATTATGCAGTTTCTTTCTGAGTTTAGCCAACTACCTCTACAGTTCCTACGTCGCTATCTGTTTATTCTGCTCCGTCAAGATGCCGTGACTCACCTGATGCGAGTTGCTTCGGGTTTAGATAGTCTGGTGCTTGGCGAGGGACAAATTCTCGCACAAGTCAAAAATACGCATCGGCTCGCCCAGCAACATAATGGTGCAGGTCGGATTCTCAATCAACTTTTTAAACAATCTTTGTCAGCGGGTAAGCGAGTTCGGACTGAGACCGAAATTGGAACGGGTGCGGTGTCGATCAGTTCTGCTGCGGTGGAGCTTGCTCAAATCAAGTTACAAAATTTATCTGATAAGCACACGACAATTATCGGTGCAGGCAAAATGTCTCGCCTGTTGGTGAAACATTTAATTTCTAAAGGAGCACAAAAAATTGCGATCGTAAATCGATCGCGCGATCGCGCTGCGGCGATGCTCAAAGAATTTGAGACTAGCGATGCAGAATTTGATATCCGTCCATTGGATCAAATGTTAGATTGTATGGCAATTTCCGATCTTGTATTTACCAGTACTGCTTCGACTGAAGTGATTCTTAGCCGCCAAAATCTCGAAGCGATCGCCCGAAATCACACTGGTTTGACCCTTATTGATATTTCTGTACCCCGCAATATCAGTTCTGATGTTAAAGAGCTACCAAACACTAGAGCTTTCAACGTCGATGATTTGCAAGCAGTGGTAGCAGGAAATCAAGAAAGCCGCCGTCAAATGGCGATGCAAGCTGAGATTTTGTTGGAAGGTTGTGTGGCTGAGTTTGATATGTGGTGGCGATCGCTAGAGACTGTACCCACGATCAGCAAGCTCCGTCAAAAGCTAGAAATCATTCGCGAGCAAGAAATGGAAAAAGCTCTATCTCGTCTCGGTAATGACTTCGCGGACAAACATCAAGATGTAATCGAGAGTATGACTCGTGGCATCATCAACAAGATCTTGCATGATCCGATGGTTCAGTTACGTGCTCAACAAGACATTGAGACGCGCCGCCGTGCAATGCAAATGTTACAAGTACTTTTCGACCTAGATTCGCCATCTAGCCAACTCAAAGAAGGGTAAATAAAAAAGCCGCCTTAAGGCGGCTTTTTTATGACCACTAATCTCGGTCGATAGAAAGAGCGATCGCGTTTCTAAAGACAGATTGTTTTTGAACCATAGACTAAAGTAAACTTTTGTTAAATATAAAATTTAAGCAACTTAACTTAATTCACATATTTATAAAAAACTTATTTCTAGAAATATATAAGGTAAAAAATGTCTGAAACTAAGGCATCAGGGTTTGGGCAAGTCTCTGGGCAGCCCAAGAAAAAGAAGAAATCTCCAAACAAGCGTGAGGCTGCTGCTAGTAGATATGATGAGATGAAGGACAAGGGTTTACCTGAGTTCAACATTTTTATCCGCATCAAGGGGAAGGAATGGGTTCCTGCGGGTTCGATGGCAGTAGAACGTAGTAATAAAATTAGTCAGGCTATATTTCAACAGGAAGCAGAATTGTTGAAGGGCGCAATTCGTTTGTATCCTATCTTGCGGAAGTTCAAAGATAATCTGGAATATGGCTATCGTCTGAAAGATTTTCCTGATGAGGAAGTTACAGTTGCAGTTTTACCTGATCCAACAATTGGCGATAGAGTGAAGTATGCTTTTGCTAAGGCTAAGGAATACTTCAACAGCATAACTAAAAAGAAATAAAACCCCAAAGAGAGTTGCGCCGCAAAGCGGCGCAACTCTCTTTGGCGAGTAGTTTCATTCACCTACTCTAACTTTTCCTGATTGAATTGCATCAAATACTGAGTAAATTTGATAAACCTCTTGATCAGTTAATCCTGAATTCTCAAATAAAGCATTGAAAATTGCTTTACTAAAATACAAATATCCTTTTCGGCTAATCGTTCCTGACTGCATAATACGATAGACAACCTCATCAATGCTAATTGATGAGGTTGAAGTCCCACGAGTCGTATCTTCGGGTAATTTAAACTCAGAACTTTGTGCACTAAAATTTGCAAAACTAGGACTAGATAATCCAGAAACTTGTTGATTGGGAATTGGCGGAGTATTTGAATATTTCCCCCTGTCAGGTAGACAACGATTAATTGCGGCTTTTAACATCTCAGGATCGAATGGCTTAGTAAGGTAGTCATCAGCTCCTATTTCCATACATTTCATGACGCTGTCCATCTCTTCGATCGCTGAAATCATAATTACAGGAATGTCTCGGAATCTTGAGTTTTCTTTCAAATATTTGAGAACTGCATATCCATCAATTTCAGGCATCATGATGTCCAGTAAGATCAGATCATAGAGATTTACTTGAATCATTGACAAAGCTTCTCGTCCATCAACAGCCATTGACAAATTAAAATCTCTTCTATGCAAACGTCGAGCAAGCATATCGCGATTTATTTCATTGTCATCAACAATCAATACTTGAAAATTTTGAATTCCCATTTTTGCCACCCGCTATTTAAAATTCCAATATTTGATTATCAGTTCGTTGACCATACTTTTACGCAATTTCTCCCCTCTCGTTTTGCCTGATACAGGGCTAAGTCCGCTTCTTTAATTAATTGTTGCGCTGTGGAAATTTGTTCATGAGGGCAGATAGTTGACGTTCCTATACTAGCGGTAACACAAGAATTTATCTGTGAAGAGCTATGACTTATATTGAGGTTTTCAATAGCATAACGAATTTGTTCAGCACAAAACGCGGCTCCTACTTCATTCGTATCAGGCAAAATTATTGCAAACTCTTCACCTCCATACCTTGCTAACGTATCCCTAGGGCGTTTGATCACCTGCGAAGCAGTAATTGCCACCTGACATAGACAGTCATCTCCCGCTAGATGTCCATAGGTATCATTATATTTCTTAAAATAGTCTATATCAAATAATATGAGAGAGAGACGTTTTTTTTCTCTATGGGCTGCGTTCCATTCTCTTTCGAGTGTAGTATCAAAGTAGCGGCGATTGGCAATACCAGTTAATCCATCGCGATGCGATAGTGCTTCTAACTCATTTTTAACAACTTCTAAATCATGATATGCAATGGCGAGCTCTTTATACGCTGCCTCTAGTTTCTGATTATTTAAGACTTCGCGATCGTGCAATATTTTCTTCTCAAGACAAGCACTTACCCTTGCTTTGAGAAGAACGCGATCGTAGGGCTTGATCAAGTAATCTTCAGCCCCCTTTTGAATACAATTAAGCATCATTTCTTTTTCATCTAACGCAGAAATAATAATTACTGGAATCACCCGCGATTGGAAATTGGCTTTAAGGTGAGTTAGTGTTTCTAAACCATTCATTACTGGCATCATCATATCCAGCAAGATTAAATCTATTGAATTCGAGGCAACTATTTCTAGTCCACTTTTGCCCCCATCAGTCAAAGTAATATCTGAATATCCTAAGTTTCTTAAATGGCGATAGAGAATCTCTCGATTCATCGGATCATCATCAATAACTAATAACTTTGCCTCGTTAATTTCTGACATACTTTTTTAATAGATGCTCAATTTTTCCTAATAGTCGTGCAAACTCTATGGGTTTGGTGTCGTAATCATCACAACCAGCTTCAATCCCTCTTTCGCGATCGCCGACCATAGCATGTGCTGAGCAACCAATAATAGGAATATTTTGAGTAGCAGTTATTTGCTTCAATCGTTTTGTAGCTTCCCACCCATCTAATACTGGTAGACTCATATCCATAACAATAAGATCAGGTAGTTCTGCTTGGGCAGTTATTACCCCCGCCGCACCATCAACGGCAACTACAACATCAAACCCGCGACGTACTAGTCTGCGTGATAGCATATCGCGATTCATCTCATTATCTTCTACCAGCAGGATTTTGGGCATATAGTTTTTTTTGATAATACCTAAATTACTGTAATTTGTTAAATAAGGTAAAAGGCTTGCCATGCAAGCCTTTTACCTTATTTATTTGCCCATACCAAGCTGTTGGGCTTTTTGGTAAACTTTACCCTCAGTTAAAAGTGATGGCGCAATTACTACTTCAACCTGTTGCATTTCTCGGATAGTTGCCGCTCCTAGAGTTCCCATACTGGTTTTAAGTGCTCCTAAGAGGTTGTGAGTGCCATCGTCAAGTCCCGCTGGGCCACGCAAAATTTGTTCTAGTGAGCCTGTTGTACCAACTCGAATTCTGGTTCCGCGAGGCAATACAGGACTCGGTGTTGCCATCCCCCAATGAAAGCCACGACCTGGTGCTTCTTTGGCTCTAGCAAAGGGAGATCCGATCATTACGGCATCGGCTCCACAGGCGATCGATTTGCAAATATCACCCCCAGTAATCAAGCCGCCATCGGCAATGATTGGTACATACTTGCCAGTTTCTTTAAAAAAGTCTTCACGGGCGGCTGCACAGTCTGCTACCGCTGTGGCTTGAGGAATACCTACACCAAGCACCCCTCTAGATGTACATGCGGCTCCAGGACCAATACCAACAAGTACACCCGCTGCACCTGCTCTTAAAAGTTCTAGGGTGACATCGTAAGTGACGCAGTTACCCATCAAGACAGGGATCGGCATTTCTCGGCAGAATTTAGCGAGATCGAGGGAGACTAGTCCTTCGGCGGCAATGTGAGTAGTAGAGACGACTGTGGATTGTAAGAAAAATAGGTCGCAACCAGCTTCAGCAGCGATCGCACCATATTTAAAGGCGTTAACAGGAATGCTACTGGCGCAAGCAATACCACCTTTTTCTTTAATTTCGCGAATACGTTTTTGAATGAGTTCAGCCTTTACAGGTTCGGCATAGAGTTGTTGCATAAGCGCTACAAACTCATTAACTCCCACTGAGGCAATTTTTTCTAAAATTGGAGTCGGATCGTCATAGCGGGTTTGGATACCATCAAGATTGATTACCCCTAATGCACCTAACTCCGAGAGTCTTACCGCCATATCAACATCGATTACACCATCCATTGCACTAGCAATAATCGGAATTTCGCGACGAATTCCTCCAACTTCCCAAAATGTATTGGCAACGTTGGGATCGAGAGTCTTGCCCCCTGGCACTAATGCAATTTCGTCGATGCCATAGGCTCTGCGTGCAGTTTTACCACGCCCAATTTGAATGTCCACTGTTTGTACTCTCTAGAATTTGATATTTGCTAAGGTTTACGTAAAAATCTTGCATTTTTAAGATCTACGCTAAGGTTTAATGTGCTAAGCGGCGATCGCAGGATGATTGCTGCTTTATATTCGGCTGGCTTACAGAAAATCTTAATAATTCCTTAAGGTATTTCTGCTTGTTGACTAATGATAGCTAATTAGTGCGATAGGAGGTTATTTTTTAAGGGTAGAGCTTTGTTCTTTGCCTTAAAATAACTTGATTTAATAATGATGGCTGAATTTTTTAACACCTACGGTTTTTTGATTGTATCGGCAATTTTTGGTGCAACCCTTGGGATTTCTGTCTATTTGCCGTTGATGGCTGGGCAGCTATCATTAGCAACACCAGGATTTTATGCCCTAGGTGGATATATTGCCGCGATCGCCTCTACAAAAATTTTAACAACAACAACAGGGACTTTGCCAGTCTGGTGGGTATTGCTAGAAATGTTGGCGGCAGGATTGATATCAGGACTCTTGGCAGTGATTTTAGGAATTCCTGTGTTGCGATTGCGGGGGATTTATTTGGCGATTGCTACAATTGCCTTTGTCGAGATTTTGCGAGTAGTTGCTCTCAATCTTGATATTACTGGTGGTGCAGTGGGGATTTTTGGGATTCCGCAGCCGTTTCAGTCACCCTTAGAATATCTCTGGATTGCTCTGCCATTATTGGGATTGAGTATGGCATTTATGTATCGTCTGGAAAAAATTCGAGTTGGGCGGGCACTAATTGCGATTCGTGAAGATGAATTAGCAGCAGATTCGATGGGAATCAACCCCACTTATTACAAGGTCTTAGCCTTTACTCTAGCCGCAATTTTGGCTGGTATGGTGGGAGCCGTAAGCGCTCATTTTTTGAATACATGGAATGCTCGTCAAGGAACCTTTGATGCCAGTATTATTTTCTTAGCTTTTGTATTAATTGGTGGTTCGCGCACTTTTTTGGGGCCCGTGGTCGGGGGGATTGTGCTAACGGCTTTACCTGAGGTTTTACGAGGATTTTCAAGTGTTAATGGTGTTCCTGTATGGTTAGGGCAATTTCTTAAAGATGGACGCTTAATTATTTTTGGGGTTTTGATTGTGATTGGAACAATTTTCTATCCTAAGGGGATCATTACTCCAGAGTTCTTAGGTTGGTGCAAACGCACAACTAAAAAAGTACTTGCCAAAAATAAGCAAGGTGCTTAAGCCTCTTGTTCTAAATAATTTGAGGTTGATATGTTACAGAAGAAATTTTTAGGTTACTTAGTTGTACTGGCTAGCTTGAGCTGTCTCTATGCGATCGCTAATCCTCATATTTTTGAACTGCCATGTATCACAGACTGTGAAGCAAGGGCAGCAAATGAATTTCTCAACAAAGATAAGGCGATCGCGGATTTAATTAATCTCAAAAAACTCGATAAAAAGGCGATCAAACTCGTTGTAGAAAAATCTAAATATAAGCTGACTGTCTATTACCAAAACAAGCCGATTAAATCCTATGCGATCGTTTTGGGCGGTAATCCTAAGGATGATAAATTGCGTCAAGGCGATAAGCGCACCCCAGAGGGAATATTTCGAGTTAAAGATCTTTATTACCATTCGGAATGGTCAAAATTTATCTGGTTGGACTATCCCAATCAGGATTCATGGCGCAAATTTGCTCAGGCTCAGGCTAGAGGTGAGGTAACTGCAAAAGATGGTATTGGCGACGAGATTGGAATTCATGGTGTAGAGAAGGGGACTGATTGGCTGATTGATCGCAAAATCAACTGGACTTTAGGCTGTGTGTCTTTAAAAAACAAGGATGTTGATGAAATTTATTCTTTGTTGCAAAAGGGAACAACTATTGAGATTCTCCATTGAGACTAACTCAGATCTTGCACCATTCTTGAGTGACTTGATGGGTTACAGAAATGGGTAGCTAGGCAGAATCGCCCAATTGGAATTGCAGTAAAGTTGGTACATCGAGTCAAAAATCGCAGAATAGAAATAGTTGCTTTCCAGCTTTTCCTTTTGCCTTTGCAATGCGATCGCCTGCCTCAAAACCTTGTAAAATATTGTGAATCTGCTCGATTAGGGTGAATTATGATTACGTTTGAAAGTACGCTTGATGCGGTTAGTCAGTTGTCAATCGATCAGCAGGAAATGTTAATTGATATTCTCAGGAAACGGAATGCTGAGGTGAGAAGGAGGGAAATTCTAGAAGAATGTCATGAGGGTTTGACTGAGTATCGTGCTGGTGTTTTAAAGTCTCAGTCTGCGGAGGAAGCGATCGCCGAGCTGCGTAGTTATTTGGATACTGAAGATTGTGTCAAATGTTGAATCAAGTTGCTTAGAAGTCTTTGATATCTCGCTGATGAAATTTTACCAGTCGAACCAATTACATTTCTATTTGGTATAACTGTCAAAAAGCCTAAGCGGATAACGGATGCAGTAATTAGACCACTTGATTCAAAATCTTCATCGTTTTCAGTGATAATTTCGTCAAAGTTGGGGATATATTGCTTGAGTTGAGTGCTGATGCCACAAACTAAGAAATCCTTATATTTTGGCATTTCTCTAAGAATCAGGGCAGGACGCTTTTTGGTTACACCATCAGATTGTGGGATAGGCGTTAGAATGATATTACCTTCCTGCATAGTCCTTGTTGAATTCCTTGATTCGGTTTAATGGGTATTCTGGTTCGTTATCTTCGTAGCATTGATTTAGATTTTGTAGGGCAAAATATTCCCAATCCGTTTCTGGATTATTTTCTGTTTCTCTATTTAAAGGAATGGGAATGATTAATACTTTTGTTCCTTCTGGAATGGATAAAGGACTAGGTAATTGGATTTTGCCATTCTTAACAACCGCTAAAAGAGATGTTTCCATAATTATTTCTCTAGTTTTATTGCATTGTAGCATTTATTAATTTCAGCTAAAATATCAGCCATAGGTCTTTTTCCCTTTTTGATACTAATACGCTTTCGGAGCAAATAAAACCTATGAAATATTTAGCGCGAATTACCTTGGATTCTCAAGTGATGGGCGGTAAACCTTGCATTCGTGGAATGCGGGTGACTGTGGGCACATTGGTTGGACTATTGGCAGTTGGACATTCGGTTGAAGAAATTTTAAATGCTTATCCTTATTTAGAGAAAGAGGATATTATGGCGGCGTTGTCCTATGCAGCTTGGCGGTCTGAGGAGGTTGAGGTCGCTTTGGTGTCGGCATGAAGTTTTTGATTGATATGAATTTGTCGCCTGATTGGGTAAATTATTTTGCAGCGTCAGGAATAGAAGCGATATATTGGTCGAGAGTGGGTAGCGCACAGGTAAAACATATAGCACTTAGTGCTATAGTAAAGTAATGAGGAGCTATAAAACTCGTTGGTTCGACCGTTGGGCGCGAAAGCAAGGGCTAAATAATCTTAGTCTATGTTTAGCTGTGCGAGAAATGATGGAAGGGCTATATGAGGCAGATCTGGGTGGTGGATTAGTCAAAAAACGAGTTGCACGAACTGGACAGGGTAAAAGTGGAGGTTTTCGGACATTAGTTGCTACAAATAAAGGCGATCGCTGGATTTTTGTATTTGGTTTTGCTAAGAGTGATCGCGGCAATATCAATAAACAGGAAGAGGAAGCTTTGAAGAAATTGTCTAATCATCTTCTGGGATTATCGGTAGAGGATTTGGCTATTGCTCAGCGTAATGATGAATTAATAGAGGTACTTTGTGATGAAAAAATCAGCAATTCTTGAAGCGGTGCATGAAACTGCTAAGGGGCTACATCAGGCTGGTGTGATGGATCAAGTTACTTTACGCGAGTTCGATCGCTTGTGTTTGCCGCCAGTGGAACCGTTGCAGCCTGAGCAAATTAGGCAAATTCGAGAAGCTTGTCGAGTGAGTCAGGCGGTGTTTGCTTCTTTGCTAAATACGAGTGTGTCAACGGTGCAGAAGTGGGAGATCGGACAGAAGCGACCAAGTGGAACTGCGCTAAAGTTGTTACATCTGGTCAAAAATCGCGGTTTAGAAATCATCACTTTTTAGTTTTCCCTTTACAAGGCGATCGCCTATCTAAAAGATCTTGTAAAATGTCACTAGATTAAATATGCAGGAGGATTCAGTAAATGACGGTGTTAGAAAATGCTGTGAGTAAAATGCAGAAATTACCAACTGAGCAACAGCAACAAGTCTTGCGATTTATTGAATTTCTCACATTTGAGTTAGCCGATCGCCAAATTCACCAAGAACCTGAGAGCCTCAAAGAAGGTCAACAAAAATCTGTTTTCTGGAAAGGATTACAAAAATTTAGATTGACAATCCAAAATGAAGGAATGGAGTTTACTAATGAAGATTTTGCGGATTTGCGCGATCGCAGCGTGGGTAGAGAAATCATCCTATGAGCTTTCAATATTTGCTTGATACTAATACGCTTTCGGAACCAGCAAGACTTATTCCCAATGCGAATGTTTTACATAAGCTAGAAGTTTGTCAATCGGAAATTGTTACTGCGAGTATTGTTGTGCATGAGCTTATGTACGGTTGTTTGCGATTGCCAGAATCTAGAAAGCGAGAAGCTCTTTGGAATTATATTCAGGAGTCGGTATTGAGTTTGCCAGTGTTTAATTACGATCGCGATGCGGCGGAGTGGCACGCAAGGGAGAGAGCAAGGTTAGCGAAGATGGGTAAGACTCCTGCTTTTGCGGATGGGCAAATTGCGAGTATTGCTCATGTCAATAATTTGATTTTGGTAACTAACAATGTTGCAGATTTTCAGTTTTTCGATGGTTTAAGAATTGAAAATTGGTTTCTAGAATAAACTCATCGCAGTCTCAAATCCCATTTTTTCCTTTTTCCTTTCTACTTTTTCCTTGAATTTATGAACGATGCAGAGTTATTGGCAATAATCGCACAAGCAGAACGAGAGGGCTGGACGGAACTCGATCTGTCGGGGAACGATCTGGAAGGATTGCCAAGCGAAATTGGACGGTTGCAGAGTCTGGAAAAGTTGATTCTAGGTAAGCATGACTACAAAGAAAGAAAGACTAAAGGAAATCGTTTAACTGCTATTCCCCAAGAGATTTTTCAATTAACCAATCTCAAAGAACTTCATATTCCATACAACCAAATCACGGCGATACCAGACGCAATCACCAACTTAGCAAATCTGACTACGCTTGACCTCGATAACAATAAAATCATGGCGATACCAGATGCGATCTCCCAATTATCAAATCTAATGGAGCTTCGCCTCCATGGCAACAAAATCACAGTGATACCAGACGCAATCGCCAGTCTAACCAAGCTGACTACGCTTAACCTTTCATGCAATCAAATTCCGAGGATACCTGAAGCAATAACCTGTCTGTCTAATCTTGAGAATCTATCACTATGGGCTAATCAAATCAGCGAGATTCCAAGAGAAATTAATAAACTACAAAAATTACAAGGCTTCTTTGTTAGGAAAAATCAAATTAGATGTATACCTTATGAGGTTTCCGAATTAAAAAATTTAAAAAGACTCTGGCTTGACAATAATCAAATTGTACAGATCCCCTCCAATATTGGTAAATTAATAAACTTAAAAGAACTGTGGATTGACAATAATCTAATTCAAGAATTACCTGAAGAAATTGCCGAACTTAAAAATTTGGAAGAACTTGATTTACACGGTAATTCACTGGTGATTCCGTATGAGATTCTAGCAGACACAAAAAATCCTAAAGCAATTTTTGATTTTATATTAGAAACTGATCGACAGCCATTAAACGAAGTAAAGGTAATTTTAGTTGGACAGGGAACCGTAGGCAAAACCTCACTAGTCAAGCGCTTACTCGACAATCAATTTGATACAGACGAACGCAAAACCGATGGCATTAATATTCGCCATTGGCAGATTACAGCCAAAAATGAACAGGTGAAACTGCGGGTTTGGGACTTTGGCGGACAGGAAATCATGCACGCCACCCATCAGTTCTTTCTCACCGAGCGCAGCCTCTATTTATTGGTCATCAACACCCGCGAAGACGAACTTGCCAATCGCATCGAATATTGGCTGAAACTAATCGAAAGTCTCGGAAATCAAGCCCCCGTAATTATTGTCGGTAATAAAATCGATGACCATCCCCTCGACCTCGATCGCCACGGCTTGCAAACCAAATATCCCAACATCAAAGGCTTTATCGGCACATCCTGCGCCACAGGATTAGGAATTAGCGAACTCAAACAAAAAATCGCCGAAATCATCGCCAACGAAATGCCCCATGTCTTCGATCCCATACCCGTCAAATGGCTAAACCTCAAGGACAAACTGGAACAGGACGATCGCGACTACATCACCTATCAGGAATACGAACAAAAATGCATCGATACTGGCATCACTAGAGAATCATCGCGCCATACCCTCGTCCGCCTCCTGCACGAACTGGGCATCATTCTCAACTTCACCGACGACAAACGCCTCAAAGATACCAACGTTCTCAATCCCGAATGGGTCACAGTCGGCGCATACAAAATCATTAACGATAACCTCTTGATGACGGAATATAAAGGTGTATTGTATTGGCAAGACACAGAGCGAATTTTTCGGCCCAAATTGAACAAAGAACAGGACTGCTATGCCACCGAAGAAGCGCGTAAATTCATTCTCAGAATGATGGAAAAGTTTGAGCTATGCTTTGCAATGGAAAACTCCCGCGATCACGACTATCCCGAATACCTCATTCCCGACTTACTACCCAAAGAGGAACCCCATACAGGCACATGGGACGACTGCCTGAGATTTGAATATCGTTACGATAAAGTCCTACCCAATAGCGTCATTTCCCGTTTCATCGTCAAAGCTCACAAACTAATCGCTCGCACCAACAGCCGAACCTACTGGCGTACAGGCGTAATCCTTGCCTCCGATACTGGCAACTTCGCCTACATCAAAGCCGATCTCGAAGACACCAAAATCTCCGTCAAAATCAAAGGCAATCCCCACACCCGCCACAATTTTCTCTCCGTGATCCGCGACAAATTTGACGATATTCACGACCGTCCAAAACTCACTCCCGATGAGCGTATCGTTCTCCCCGACAATCTCCAAGTCACCGTCAGTTATAAACATCTACTCAATCTATTAGATCGAGGAAAAACAGACTATTCTCCTGAAAATAGCGATCGTGACTACAATATTCGCGAATTACTTGATGGTATTGAAGATAGGCGATCGCGTTCAAAAGATGAATTGCGAGAACGAGAGCCGTATAGCGATCGGCAAACCCCTGTAACAGTTATCATTAACAACAGCAACCATCAAGCAACCATAATGTCCGAACCTGAAAAGCCCCAACCTGAAAATTTGACCAAACCTCAAGAAGTTCAACTCCCTTCAGTAATTGCTGCATCGATTTCCTTTGGATTCCTTTTTTCAACTACGGCTGTTTTGGTGCTTTCCTTTGCAGGGATTTTGAATATTACCCAGCTAGTTGTAGCAATGTTTTCGATTATTTTGTTGATGATTATTGCTGTAGTTTTCGTACTCAAAGCATCTGGACAAATGAAAGGCAAATCCTTTGAAAAGATAATTCTCGCTGTCCTTAAACAAGCCACACTGTACGATGTTTTCCTCAGCAAAATTGGTGATCTATTTCGCAAAAAATGAAATGATTGCTTACGCCGAAACTTGAGTGCCTTGGCTAAGAATGATGCTCCGTCTCACCATACTGCTTGAATAGTGCAAGTAGTTTGCGCCGCATCACGATTCCTGGCTGGTCAGATGGCATATGCTGCTCGACTGCCACATCAAGTGGAGTGTCGTAGTTTGTCGTTTCCAGAACAACTCGATCTTCCAAAACGACTTGGCGATCAAAGGCAATCACATCTTCGGCACTTACATCAGATTCTGTGTCATTGCGTACACAGAACTGCACAATCTGAGAAATGCGATCGCTTACAGGAGTTGCCGCCGTAAAAATCGAATGCATTAATCCATTGGGATAAGTAATTTTTAATGTGCGGCTAAACGGCATATGCCAAGTCGATTCGACAAATCGAGTTGTAAAAGCTTCGGTCATGCCGAGATTCTTTTGTTGTGCAGGCGGATTAATTACTGGAACCTCTGATTTAATCACCAGACCAAATTCGAGGGTTGTGATTTCGGAAGCTGCTGGCTTTGGTTGCTCAATACTGCCAAATGATGCGGCATGGACAAAGCTAAAATGAGCATTATCAAAGGAGTTTTCCATTACCCGCAAACCGCTACATTGCCACTGGTCATAGCATTGAGGAATTAATCGATTAGCAGGATCTTCAGCTTCAGGAATATAAGGAATCGGCAGCAATGGTTCCTTATCTAGACATACCCAAACATATCCATAGCGCTCAGCACATTTGAAGGATTCCACTTTGTAACTGGGAGGGATTTTTTGATCGGGACTAAATTGAGGAACCTTCACACAGACCCCTTGCCCATCATATTGCCAACCGTGATAGGCACAGCGAACGCACCCATCAATGACAACTCCTTTAGAAAGTTGCGTTGTTCGATGACAACAGCGATCGCTTACTGCGACTGGATGACCATCAATATCTAGCCAAAGTGCTAGTTTTTGTCCCAGCAGCTCAAACGGCTGTGGCATTTGGGCACTGAGATGTGCGATCGGCATAACGGGATACCAGAACCGTGTGAGTACTGGTTGTTTAGTAACTAACATTGAGATATTCCTTCATGCTGCATAAGTGTAGATCCCAAACCCATAAGGTTGCGCCCCTTCGGAGCGCAACCTTATGGGTTTGGATAATTCAGACGTTGCTCCACTTCGCCATGCTCTTTCAGTAAAGCCGCTAGTCGATGCCTCATGATGATTCCTGGCTTATCCGACGGCATATGCTGCTCCTCTGCTAGAGACAATGGCGCATCAAATTCAGTGGTTTCCAATACATCACGATCTTCTTGCGTCACCTGACGATCAAAGGCAATAATGTCAGCCGCTTTTGCATCTTCTTCTGTATCATTTCGCAAACAGAACTGAACTAACTGAGTCGTCTGATCATCAATGGGAGTATAAGCCGTAAAAATTAGATGAATCAAGCCATTGGGATATTGGATTTTCAGCGTGCGGGCAAAAGGCATATACCAAGTGCGTTCGTTAGTCCGAATCGTCTTTTCGGAAGCAATTCCTAAATTCTTCTTTTGGAGGTCTGGATTCAGAACTTCCACCCAATGCTTCATCACAAAGCCAGTATCAGTTTCTATGGTTTCGTCGATAGGAGGTGGCACTGGGTTACTCTGATCACCCCATGATGAGGCATGGACAAAATGTCCATGCGCGCTATCAAAGGAGTTTTCGATCACCCGCAAGCCTCCAACTTTCCATGTTTCATAAAACTCATGAATCATGCGAAAAGATGGGTCTGTCACTGCTGCGATCTCAGGAATTGGATGCAATGGCTGCTGATCTAAACAAACCCAAAGATACCCATACCTTTCAACACATAGATAAGAGTTCACCTTGTAAGTTTTAGGTAGCTTCTCACTCTCTAGTTGAGGTACTTTCACGCAGGTTCCCTCAGAGTTGTATGACCACCCATGATAAGGACAACGAATGCAGCCATCAATCACAACGCCTCTGGATAGCTGGGCTGATCGATGGCAGCATTGGTCGGCAACAGCAGCAGGTTTACCATCTTTATCGATCCAGAGAGCAATCTTTTGTCCCAATAATTGAAATGGTTGGGGTTTGTCAGCAGAGAGTTGCGCGATCGGCATCACTGGATACCAGAAGCGCTTAAGTACAGGTTGTTTGGTGACCAACATGAATATAAAACCTTGGATAGAGAAGTTTTTTGAAAGTGAATTTCACTGTGTTGTAGATACTGCTAAGACCAAAGCCATACTTTCCTATCCCAAGCTTGCTGATAGTGTCAGCGCTAACAAAACTGTGCACATAAATAACATTCAAAGATCAATGCGTATACTGTATACAAGTTCTTGCTGTATCTAAGGCGAGTAGACAGGAAGTTTCTGTATATATAAATACAAAGAACTGTGGCTTAAAACCTTACCCAATCAAATGAGAGGTAAATTAGGTGATGCATCAGAGATTTGTGGAAGAAGTGTCACTGCGATCGCCATACTTGCCAATGCTACAAAGCTTAACCGAAGAGGACTTATTATTGTATTCATAGAACATCGTGAAATATGGTAGCGTATCGCTTACAGCGCAAAGCGATGTAAAAACAACTTTACCGAAAATCAGCAAAAGCACATCACAATTGTCATGAATATAAATAGCAAATCAATCTTAGCTATTCAGCAAGTAACCCGTCGCTTTGGGGGCTTGGTGGCAGTAAATGAAGTGTCATTTGATGTGCAAGAAAATGAAATCTTTGGCGTGATTGGACCAAACGGAGCAGGTAAAACGACGCTATTTAATACAATCACAGGATTAATTGCGCCGACGAGTGGCAAGGCTCTCTACGATGGGAAAGAAATCACTAACCGCCGTCCGCATCAGATTGCTAAATTTGGAATTGCAAGAACATTTCAGAACATCCGTTTATTCGGAGAACTATCTGCTTTAGAGAATGTAGCGATCGCAAGACATCTCAGTACGACTACAGATATTTGGAATGGAATTTTAGGACTTCCACCAACTGCAAAAGAAGAGAAGCAAACCTATGATCGCGCTTTAGAATTATTGGAACTTGTAGGACTGAGCGATCGTGCTGATGTTAAAGCCAAAAATTTCTCCTATGGTGATCAGCGCCGTCTTGAGATTGCTCGTGCTCTTGCGCTACAACCAAAATTATTATTACTAGATGAACCTGCCGCAGGAATGAATCCTAATGAAAAAGGGCAATTAAGTGATTTTATTCGCAGTTTGCGCGATCGCTTTGAACTCACAATTCTTCTGATCGAGCATCACGTACCTTTAGTAATGGGACTATGCGATCGCATTGCCGTTTTAGATTTTGGACAATTAATTGCGATCGGCAAGCCCGAAATTGTTAAAAGCGATCGGGCAGTAATTGAAGCTTATCTTGGTGATGAAGGTTAAATAAATGCGAGATACTTCTAAACCTTTTTCAACGGATTTGAGCTTTTAGTCCACAATTGAATGCACATCTACATTTATCGGCAATTTCTTGATTCCAAAATTGGCGACTTAGCAAAATTTGGTGTTTTTTAGATTTAGAAACCATTTAAGAATTACTTTCTGCGGTCAAAAGCTCTAAGAGATCCCCCTCAATCCCCCTTAAAAAGGGGGAAGAATTAAATTCTCCCCCCTTTTTAAGCTACCGTGTACACACAAGTCAACTGTCTACGTTTCGATTTATCTCAGCCCCCTAAATCCCCCAATTCTGGGGGACTTTGAAAGAATTTTATTTTCTTGTTCCCCCAGAATTGGGGGTTAGGGGGCGATTAATTGTTGACTTGAATAGGTTTTATGACTTGTGTGTACACCGTAGCTTTTTAAGGGGGGCTGGGGGGGATCTAGACAATTCTTAAATGGTTTCTTAGATCTAAGAAAATACAGCAATTCTCATTATGAAACCGATTTTAGATTTTTCAGCGCCTACGGCGCTGAAAAATCTAAAATCGGTTTTGATGAAAGTCCGCCAAAGGCGGACTTTCATCAAAACCGATTTTTAAAATGAGAATAGCTGAAGAAAATATTATTCTTAAACTAAAGAGAAAAATGCAAGATTTATCGCCAAAATGTTACTCAATGACTTAAACCTATTACAGTTGCGTTAAACTAAAAAAGCTTAGTCTCTAATATGTAGTTGCTTTCCGATGGAGTCACTGTTTTCTACTCAAGGCATCATGGTTATGCTGCTTGGGGCATATGCTGTTGCCATGTGGATGTTCCTCACCAGCGCACCTAAAGTACATACGATCATGGTATCAAATCTTGATCAAGCACGATATTTTTACGAAGGCGAGTTAAAGCTGCCGATCGCAGATGTGCCGCTACATTATTACTATGGCTATGAATATGGCATGGGCGCACCTGCCGATCCCATTTATATTCCTGCTGAAGCTAGACGCTCTCAATCCAAATATTCAGCAGACATGGAAGGCGCATGGTATCAGTTAAAGAAAAACATACAATTGCACATTGTCCCTGGGGCTAATGCTACCGACGCAAACCGAGGACGACATATTTGCTTTAATCGCGATTGTGTAGAGCAACTCTTGTTGCAGATTCAAGTCAAAGGTATTAAACACAAAGTCCGTAGTGAAAAGCCGCTCAACTTTTTGGTCAAAGACCCCGATGGTCAAGTAATTGAAATAGCTGAAGTTCTTAACTAAATCAAAAGAAGGCTTGCAATGCAAGCCTTCTTTTTTGATCTTGTGACCTAGATAACGTTTAGAATGTCCGCTAGTGTCCAAAATAAGTATCTGAACAGTGGACAGCAACGAACGAGTATTTGAAGATATGGCAACAAAGCAAGCAGCGATTTTGGTCTTGGCGGATGGTACTTGTTACCGTGGCTATGCGTTTGGCGCATCAGGAACCGCGATCGGCGAAGTAGTATTTAATACTGGTATGACTGGCTACCAAGAGGTAATGACCGATCCCAGTTACCGTGGTCAAATTGTAACTTTTACCTGCCCTGAACTTGGCAATACAGGCGTAACGCCCGAAGATGATGAGTCCGATCGCCCACAGGTGCGTGGCGTAATTGCGCGTAACATTACGGCTGTCCCCAGTAATTGGCGATCGCGTCAGTCTTTGCCCGATTACCTCAAAGCTCATAATGTCGTCGGCATTGCAGGAATTGATACTCGCGCTCTTACCCGTAAGTTGCGATCGCTGGGTGCGATGAATGGCGGTATTTCCACGGAAATTCTTGATCCTGAAGTCTTATTAGCGCAAGTAAAAGCAGCTCCTTCGATGCAAGGTCAAAATCTTGCTCAAGCCGCCTCGACTGATCGCATTTATGAATGGGCTGACAAAACCTTACCTGAATGGGAATTCATCGAACCATCGCAGTTAACTGGTGAAGCCATGACTGTTGTTGCGATCGATTTCGGTGTCAAGCGCAATATTCTTCGTCGCCTTGCTAGCTACGGTTGCCGCGTGATCGTCGTCCCCGCTGACACCCCTGCCGAAAAAATTCTCTCCTACAATCCCGATGGAATCTTCCTATCCAATGGCCCTGGAGATCCCGCCGCCGTCACTCAAGGCATTGAAACCGCTAAAGCGCTGCTAGCTTCTGACAAGCCCATGTTTGGTATTTGCTTAGGACATCAGATTCTCGGTTTATCGATGGGCGGTGACACCTTCAAGCTAAAGTTTGGACATCGTGGACTCAATCAACCTGCCCAAAACCAAGCCGAAAACGCCGATCGCCGAGTGGAAATCACCAGTCAAAATCATGGTTTTGCGCTCACAGGTGAATCCTTTGATGAGTCCGCTGCAAAGTTGACCCATATTAATCTCAACGATCGCACCGTCGCAGGCTTAGAACATAAAACCCTACCTATCTTCTCAGTGCAGTATCACCCTGAAGCCAGCCCCGGTCCTCACGATGCCGATTATCTCTTCGAGCGTTTTGTGAACTCAATGCGCGAACATAAAAATAATCACAAGCAAGTTGCTGCTTAAGACCAATAGCCCTGCACTCAAGTGCGGGCTAAAAACTAAAATCCGTTGAAATGGGTTGAAACAACAGGTTGATTTGATTTAGTCATCTTTAGATGACTTGAGCTTTTAGCCAAGAACTTGAGTTCTTGGCTATTTGTGTGGCTGTGGGATCAAGCCTCTAAGGTGAGATGATATAAAGTTATATGGCAGAGCGAAGCGATCGCTCTCATTTCTAATTTACTTCCAGTTACAACTATGCCAACCCCAGTACCCACACTTCCAACTGATTCTGAAGGGCTTTTGAGACTCTTGCGCCATAAAGAAGGCACTTGGGTGCAGTGGGGGATTGCTTGCCAAATGTTGCAAAAAATGGGCGAGAATTCCCTCGCAATTTTTGAAAACACGGGTTTTGAGCCAGTTCAACAAAATCAGATTGTCGTTGCTTCACAGGTATATGCCAGCCTACAAGCAGGTAATGCTGCTGCTATTGTACTTGCCCATTTTGAGCAAAAGGGAAGTGACATTCTCAATGAGTTGCGTGTACTCAATCAGTCCGAAAGAGTAGCGATGGCAACCTTTGCCCTTGAGAAGAATCTTGATGTTTTGGAAGCCAAAGATGTCGTCAAGGCAATTAAAGAAGCTTCTTCAGTGGCAAATTTACCAGAAGGATTTACTCGCCACCCTGGGGATGCAGTCGTATTGCAAGTTCTGAAAGCGGCTCAAGGCAAAATCGATCCGCAGGAACGCACGAGATTGATTGCGCGAGGATTGCGCTTTGCCCATAGCGAAAAGGCAAGATCGGCGATCGAACGTTTGCTCACCGACATGGCTAACCCCACCAAAAAGAAAGCTCCCAAGCTGCCTAACTTCCGTTACGATGCCGAAGATAGTATTCCTCGGATTTTGCCTGTCGTCGGAACTTTGCCAATGTCAAGCGAACAGTTCACAGCAGTTTCCTCCGCTAATGAAATTGAACCTTTTGGGATTGTGCATTCCTCTGGAGAGTCTACATGGGCAACTCTCCCAGGATGGTTTGTGGTACATGAAGCGGAAGATGGAGTGATCGTTTCTTGTAATACAAATACTTTGCAAGCCGCGATCGCTCAAGAAGAAGTGGTTAGTTCAATTCGCGATCGCGCAGAAGATATTTTAGTACTAGTCGATCGCGCCCAACAGGATTGGGATGAAAATGGCTATTTTGCGATCGCTGATGAAGATGGCAATCTCAAGTTTGCATGGTTTGAGTCCTCTCCAGATGTGAAGTTATTGGGTAAAATCACCCTAACTTTGCGACCTAAACGATTCTTCGACGAAACCGCATCTCAAGATCGTTGGCAGTTTGAAGAATAATCACCATTCAAAGACTTGTATAGCTGTCGCCATTTGTATTACAAATCAAAACCCAAGAATACGATTGGCGGCGCTTCGCGCCGCCAATCGTATTCTTGGGTTTTAAAAACACAAAATGGCTGCGCCACTTTGTGTTTTGGACTAATATGCTTGGCGATCGCTATAAAAATCGCATATTCTCCGATGAGTTATTTTCAATCAAACGAACCACAATAAAATTTTAAAAGTCGTGCAAATCACCACTTTTAAAATTTTATTGGTTCTGGTTTGGGCGTAAAGTGCCGTGAGTATAGCTTCATGCAGCCTATGATAAGCTCTAGACATTGCGGTAAACTATTTTGCACTATTCCTCAAACTCCATAATTATTTATCTCTCATGACAGAATTGATCGAAAATGCTGCATTGAAACAACGCCCCACATGGGATGAATACTTTATGCTGCTGACCAAACTTGCTGCTATGCGATCAACCTGTCTAGCTTTCCCCGTAGGTGCAGTAATTGTCAAAGACAGGCAGGTACTTGCTACAGGTTACAATGGCTCACCCTCAGGTTCAGTCCACTGCACTACACAAGGTTATTGTTATCCAGATATGAGTGATTGCACTGTGAACAAAGATTTCCCCTCAAGGGCAGTTCACGCAGAAGCCAATGCGATCGCCCAAGCAGCTAAACATGGAATTTCCACCGATGGCGCGAGTATTTATGTGACTTTAGAACCATGTATTTCTTGCTTAAAGCTGGTGGTGTCGGCGGGTATTCGCGAAGTTTTTTATGAGACGACTTTTAATAAAGGTAATAACGCAGCTCTATGTCAATCCTTTGTAAATGAGGGCTTGGTAGCTCTCAAGCAGATTAAGATATCAGCATCCGTCTTGCAAAGAGCAGATTTATTTCTGAATTCTCCAACTTCTGAACTACGCTTATTTATTTAGAATTGTTGTATGAGTAATGATAAAACGTCAATCTTATTAGCAGTACGTGGCACAGCTCAAGAAAGACTAAGAGAAATGAGAGCTAGAGTCTTTAGCATCGTTAGTACTGCGATTACTCTTTTTACAGTGTTTATTGGTTGGATTGTACAACGTTCAGTAAAGCCATCACTTCCCGAAACAATTCTATTTATTTGTATTATTGTGATGTTTGGAATTGGGAATTTACTGATTTTAATCGATATTAGGAGAGGTTATATTAAAACAATGGGAATTTCGGTGCGTGTTGAAAAAGCCTTGGGACTATACGAAGTTCAGGTGTTTGATGAGGAAGATGAATCAATATTCCCATCTAGTTATCTAAGACCGATTAAAGGTAAGCATTTTCAAAAATTTGAGCTTATTTTGATCTGCTCAGCGATCGCTTCTATTCTAATTGTGATTCTTAAATATGTTTATTAAGGTTTACTGATAGCTATGGCATGGGCTAAATAGGTGTAAATATGCGAAAAATAATTTTCCGAGAAAATGTCAAAACTATTGTAGTGAGAATGTTTTGCCAAGCGATCGCAATTCCCTGTATCACGGTTGGATTGATCAGTTGTAATAGCATGGGTGATCGCGCCAAAACCTCAACCAATTACAAACTAGCAGGAACTTGGGAATTCAAAAATCAAGATGGAGTCAAAACTGGCATAGCAATTTTTGAAAACCAAAATGAAGTTGATGGCAATGTCTATATTCTGTCTAATAATTCGCCATCAGGTGATTTGTCATTAGGAAAAACCGCGATCGCAGGTAAGTTCAAAGTCAATTCCAGCACAAATCCTCAGCAACTCGATCTTGTTTTTGGCGATCTCACCACTCAAACTATTTATGAAATCGACAATGATGGAAAGTTGAAAATTGCCAATGCGGTTCCTGAGCAACCTCGTCCCACAGTTTTGGATACTCAACCACAACAATTAACTAAGGTTTCAGATAGTACAACTGTTGCCAAAGATGTCAAAATCTTGCGATCGCCTGATTTAGTTAGCTCATCATTACTAATTCGTGAAGCAGAGGGCAAATCCTATATTCGTGTAATCATGCGATCACAGCAGCAAATATTCCAAGAGCAGGGACAATTCTCTCAAGATATCAATCAGTTAAAATCGGGGCTATCGCTTAATTCAGAGTTCTATAGCTACAAAATTACAATCTTGGGAGATCTGGTGCAGAATAATGCGATTCCTTTAAAAGATGGATTAAAAGCTTATACGGGAATTGTCTATGCGATCGCTAGTGATGATGCTAATCAAAAAGTCACAAAGTTACTTCTATGTGAAAGCAATATTCCCACTAAACAAATCCCAACTAAACCTCAAAACCAAGATGAAGGCTATAAATGCCCAAGTGCTTATACTTCAATCAATCCATAAAAAAAGGCGCAAAGCGCCTTTTTTTATGGATTGGAATTACGCAAACGAGCCAAGAACTCAAGTTCTTGGCTAAAAGCTCAAGTCCACTAAAGTGGACTAAAGAATACTTTCGATTAACCCGTTTCAACGGGTTTGAGCTTTTAGCCCGCACTTGAGTGCAGGGCTACAAACCTATGAAGCAGACAAATTAACCGTTCAGAACTTCGATCGCAGCTTTTACACCAGCACCGTAAGTGAAATTAGTGTAGCCAAGAGCCGAAATAGAGGCTTCGAGGGCAGCAATTGCAGTGAGAATATCGCGATCGCCAACAAAGCCTAGATGACCAATGCGGAAAATCTTGCCATTAAGATGATCTTGACCACCAGCCATGACAATATCAAACTTCTTCTTGATCGTGGCGCGAATCTTTTCCGCATCCAAACCTTCAGGTGGAACTACCGATGTGATTGACGCACTAGCTGCATCATCTGGAGCTAGTAAGCCCAGATTGAGAGCTTTCATCGCCGCACGAGTTGCTTCACGATGACGTAGATGACGGGCGAAGATATTCTCTAAACCTTCACGTTGCATAATATCAAGCGAAGCTTGCAGAGCCATTACCATGTTCACCGAAGTAGTGAAAGGCGTGGAGTTTTTAGCAGCATCTTTACGAGCCTTGCCTAAATCGAGATAGAACCTTGGTAGATTTGCCGTTTTATAGGCTTCCCACGCTTTAGGACTGACCGCCACAAATCCCAAGCCAGGAGGAATCATATAGCCTTTTTGAGAACCAGAACCGACTACATCTAGTCCCAATTCATCGATAGGAACATTCATTGCGCCCAAACTGGTAACAGCATCAACGATTATCAAAGCCTTTTCATGAGCTTTAACATAACGATTAATTGCGACAAGATCGTTGAGAACACCTGTCGAGGTCTCACTATGGGTAATGATTACTGCCTTGATCTCTTTGTTAGTATCCGCCTCTAACTTGGCGCGAAAATCTTCGGGATCAAGGGCTTTACCCCATTCAGCCTTAATTACTTCGGCATTCACACCATATGCTTGACAGACTTCGACCCAGCGTTCGCCAAACTTGCCATTATCCCCAACAAGGACACGATCGCCTTTGCTGAGGAAATTAATGATGCCTGCTTCCATTGCCCCCGTACCGCTTACGGTGAGAATTAATACATCATTAGTAGTTTGGTGTAGCCACTTGAGCTTGGCGGTCACATCTGCCATGACCTTGCTAAAATCACCGCTGCGGTGTCCGATGGGAGCTTTTGCCAGTGCCAACAGCGCCTGTTCAGGCACAGGTGTTGGGCCTGGAATCATCAACATCAACTTATCTTCCATGAGTCGAAATCTTGTAATGCTTGGTTTAATACTAGATCTAGTATTCTATAGCAGTATATGAACAAATATAGCAATGCGAGAGATGGCTCGGCTATTCTCATTAAAAAAACGATTTTGGTGTTTCCAGCGCTTTTAGCGCTGGAAACACCAAAATCGTTTTTTTGAAAGCCTGCTATTGAGGCTTGGTGAGTAGTACAGAGAAATTTTTGGAAGCGCTGCTTAGCGCCGCTTCCAAAAATTTCTCTAGATTTTAGGCATTATTTCGTAATACATAACCAACTCCACGTACAGTGTGCAGTATGCGTTTAGAGTTATTGTCTTCTAATTTAATTCGCAGCGCCCGTATGTAGACTTCGATGATATTAGACTCACCCATAAAGTCATAACCCCATACAGCTTCGAGAATTTGGTCACGGGATAGTACTTGTTGGGGATGTCGCAACATAAATTCCAATAGATCAAACTCTTTTGCCGTAAGAACTATTTTCTGTCCAGCCCGATACACCTCATGGGATAGGCGATTTAAAGTGATATCTTCAAATTGTAAGTTGTCAGAAATTTCGGGATACATCCGCCGCATTCTGGCTTTAACTCTGGCTAGTAACTCCTCAATACTAAAAGGCTTGGTGAGATAATCATCAGCTCCTGAGTTCAACCCCGTCACCCGATCGCTTATTTCATCTTTTGCGGTCAGCATAATAATTGGTACTTGCACTCCCGTTTTGCGTAACCTTGTACAAACATCTAGTCCTGATATTTCGGGCAGCATCCAATCCAAAATCACTAGATCAGGCTGATCGTCACGGGCTATAGTTAATCCATCTAAACCATTGAATGCCACAGTAACTTCATAGCCTTCTAAACTAAGTTCTGATTCGATAAACTTAGATAATTTGGGATCGTCTTCAACTAGAAGAATGCGATTATTCATCGTTGTGGATTCCATATCGGTAAAGTAATTGTAAAAATACTACCTTCATTGGGTTTGGAGAGCACAGTTATTCTTCCATCCATTCCTTCTACTAGGCTTTTTGCGATCGCTAGTCCCAGTCCCGTGCCATCTCTGGAGCGTGTGGAAGGATCATCACTGCGATAAAAACGCTCAAAGATACGATGTTGATGGGCTAGAGAAATACCAATACCGCGATCGCAAACATGAATTATCGCTTGCTCATCTTTAGTTGCTAATTGAATTTCCACAGGATCAGTAGAATATTTAATCGCATTATCAACTAAGTTAATTAACACTTGTTGCAGCCGATCTTGGTCAGCCAGAGCAACTATATCTTGATCGGTTGATAATAATTTTACCGAGCGATCGCTGACTTTCTCACTCATGCCTGCAACTTCCGCAGCTAAAGTATTTAGAAAGACGGGATCTTGACGAAACTGTAAATTACCACTGTCCGCCCTTGCGAGGTCTAACAAATCTTGGAGCATTTGGATTGTACGCTCAGTCTCAGCGCTGGCGGTTTCGAGGGCTTGTTTTTGATAAACGCTGAGATTGTCACCTCTCCGTAATAAGCTCTGCAAATAACCACAGATAACGGTTAAGGGAGTTCGTAATTCATGGGATACATTGCCGACAAATTGATGCTGCTGCTCCCAAGAACCTGACAGCCGATGCAGCATTTCATTAAATGCCTGTGCTAATCCCAAAATCTCATCAGGAGCCTTAGCTAGTTGCAGTTTCGCCCCACCTAAGTCGTCAATAGAAATTACACTTGCCATTTGACTCATTTGCTGTAAAGGGACAAGGGCTTTGCGAATTCGCAGAGCGATCGCTAAGATCAAAACCCCAGTTGCTATGGTGCTGACGATCGCTAATCCATAAATGCCATTATTTAGTTGACGTTGTTCATTGGTGATATCTTGCGAGAGATAGACTTTTCCAACTATATTTCCATCTACGATAAGAGCGCTACCACACATGACTGCATAGCGATCGCCTATTTGGACTACCTTTGGTGTAGTTGGTACTTCGTTATAACCAATATTTGTCAAGTCTGCCGATAGGTCATGATTATTCGCAGATTTAGCAAGAATTCGTCCATCAGCACTCTTAACCAAAACCGATAAATCTGAAGTCGAGACCTTGCTAGATGTGCGTTCTATTCCTGCGTTAATTCCGCCCGTTTCCATATACATTTCCACTAGATCGGGGAAACGCATCGCAATGTACTCCAGCATTTGCTTATGACCATTAACTACAGTCTGTTCCATGCTCCAACCTGCCCAAGCAGATACCCCCATTAAGCTAATGACGGACAGTGCAATCAGTTCTACGGTCAAACGAAACTGAAGTGAGGTGGTAGAAACTCGCTTACCAAGTAGATTAGAAATCGCTGTTCTGATTGATTTATGCATTGACATTATTTTTCGCTAAGAAGGATGTAAGGTGCTTCGAGTCATCCTTGTATTTAAAAAACTCTAGCGGTGCGCCGCTCTACATCAAACTCAAAACGTTTACTATAGTCAGTTATACCGTAGATATTCAAACTAATTGTGGGTTCATCACCAATCACTTCAATTTGGTGAATTGCATTGGGCATTAAACAGAGAATATCACCTGTCATAAGTATATGTTCGCCTGTTTTGACAATGCGATCTGGAAAGTCTGGAGTAGGCGATCGCTGCCAAAAGGTATTTTTCTCTGCACCATCAATCAACGCCACAATTCCCCAAGTTGCATGATTATGAATTGACGAAGTACGCTGCGGCGACCAAGCGACGGTCTGCACCGTTAGCGCAAAATCTGGCTCATCATAGAGCATTTGGACTGACCAACCTGTTTCGCGATCGGGAAGCAAAAAACTAGTTAATATCCATTCTGAACTATTTAATAATCGACGAACTAATGGACAAATTTTTTGTAATCGCAAACGGTCATCTTTTTCTTGCCAGATGATATCTTCAATATCTGTGAGGAATCGATAGAGTCGATAGGGCGGTGTAAATGAATCTTCTTGCAAATCATTTTTCTCAGTTTTAAGGGGAAGACATTGGCTCTCATCATTAACTAACCAGTCTTGATTTGTCTCTAGAATTGACATTACTTTAGCGATTTTCGGCGATTTTGATGTTATACCAAATCACAAATTGGCTATACCATTTTGTGATTTTAAAAACCTTATTGGGTTCGTTTTTTTAATTTCCAAAAGTGAGGACATAAAACCCAAGAATAGAATGGCGGCGCTTCGCGCCGCCATTCTATTCTTGGGTTTTGCTTTTACACTATCACAATCGACAGCAGCTACAATTTCTGACGTTATGTAGAACTTAGATGATGAATCTCTTGCATGGATTGTCACAGTATAATCTACGTGACCTGAATCAATAATTACCAGTTGTTCTACCATACATATCTATCCCCAAAATTCTTAATTTACTACCAATAGAACTTAACCGCCAATAAACCACTTTATACCTATAAATAGATAGTAAATTCCTGCCAAAATCAGCGCAATACTGCCGAATCTGGTAATTCCTTCTGAGTATTTCAGCAGCAGTTTGGCTTGTTTAGCGAAGCCAGTCAGCAGACTAGATAAGAAGATCACAATCGTGTAGCCCAACGCATAACTTACCATAGTCAGCACCGATAGAACTTGCGAACCACTTGCCGCCGAAGCTGCAAGCACTGCAAACAGTACAGGGCTAGCACAGGGAGAACTAACCAAAGCATAGGTTAAACCAACCCCAAAAGGACCAAGATTAGATCCGCCAACATTAATTTGAGGTAAAGGAATCCTAATCAAGCCCAATAAACCGAATCCCATGATTAAAATAATCGCTCCAACAACCACATTAATGTGGCCGCGATATTCCACGATTACAAATCCTGCGAAGGAAGAAACTAATCCAAATAGGCTAAGAATAATCACATTGCCAAGTACAAACATTCCTGCTTTGATCAAGGCATCTTTACGAGAGGTAATATTGCGAGTGCCGATATAGCTCAAATTTATGGGCAGCATGGCAAGAATGCAGGGGGAAATGCTGGCAATCAAGCCACCAATAAATGCGAGAGGCATTAGTACCATTGGATTAGCTGTGTCTTGTTGCGCGAACCATTCCTGATAGCGATTTTCCACAACAGATATGGCATATTCCAGTCCTTTAGATACTGGGTCAATAATTAATAGAGCGAGTGCAAAACCTAGAAGTGCTAATCCTCCAAAAACAAACCATTTTTTAGGGATTTTAGAACTGGTTTTCTTGCCTGTAGTAGTTTGCATAACCAGATCATCAGTATCGCGATCGGGTTTCTGAAGATGATTCATATAAGTTTCCTAAGATGAGAAATGAAAAACATTCCATTTGTCTAAGACAAATGGAATGTTTTGGAATTACTTTGTCAGCGCGGCATCCAAAACTTTGGTGTAAGCCATTTTGTCGGCATTGTTGCGATGTTGAGCCAAAATCTTCCCCGTAGCAGGATCAACAATTGTGAGCGAACCAGTTTGAGTTTTGTTCTCTGCCAAAAACTGGCTTAGTCCTAGCTCTTTAGCAGTAGCTTCCGCCGTCGCCGTGGTGGCTTTATCCGATACATCTAGTACCACAAATTCGACTTTGCCATCGTATTCTTTCTTCAGTTCAGAAACAGTTGGGGCAATATTTTTGCAAGCAGGACACCAACTTGCATAGACATCAACCACAACGGGCTTGCCCTGCAACTTTTGAGCAAGAGGACCGCCAATAGAAGCGCCAGAGGCAGATTTAGCAGCGCAAGGATCAGCTTTCTTCGCAGCGCAAGGATCAGCTTTCTTCGCAGCACAAGGATCAGCTTTCTTTGCAGCGCAAGGATCGGCTTTCTTCGCAGCGCAAGGATCAGCTTTCTTCGCAGCACAAGGATCGGGTTTAGTTGCAGTAGTGGTTGTGGCAGCATTGTCTTTGGATGCTTCAGGTGTAGCGCAAGCAATAAATACACCCGTACTCAAGAGCGCGATCGCTGCTAATGAAGCAAGATACTTAATTTTCATAGAATTTTTTGATGACGAATATTGATAATTGAAGGTCAAAGGGATTGGGATAGGCGATCGCCTTATTTTTTAGATAAAGCTGCATCTAAGACCTTTGTATAGGTAGCTTTATTGGCATTATTGCGGTGTTGCGACAAGACTTTGCCTGTGGATGGATCGACGATAGTTAACGAACCTGTTTGAGTCTTATTGGCAGCAAAGAAAGCGCTGAGTCCTAACTCTTTGGCGATCGCCTCAGATCTGGCAGTAGAAGATCGATCAGATACATCTAGCACCACAAAGTGAACTTTGCCAGCGTAGTCTCTTTTCAGTTGAGAAAGGGTGGGGGCAATATTTTGGCAAGCAGGACACCAACTCGCATAAATATCAACAACCACTGGCTTACCATGCAATTTCTTGGCAAGAGGTCCACCGACTGAAGCAGATTGGGCATAAGCAGCTTCACCTGCGATCGCCTCGGATAGAGATTGTTGAAGAGATTCTGGCATTACTAGTGCGATCGCCGTGCCAAAGCTTAGTAAGGAAATCGCAGCAAGTGAGGTTAAGAGCCTAGCTTTCATAGAAATTACTCGGTTAAATATTGGAAGAAATTCAATATAGAATCTATTAAAGGTTAGAAAAATGAGTGGCAGATGAGGACTAGATTGAGATTACATAAATAAAATTGGGGTGGTTTTGTTTCGTACAAGTACTTATAGCAATGCAAGAGAGCTCTAGGACAGATCAAAATCCAAAAGATAAACGGTGGCGCTGTTTATCTTTTGGATTTTGATCTGTATTGAAAACCAAATTTTTGCTAAGATTAGTAATTGGCAACAAATACAGTACAAAATTTGGATTTGTTTTGCTGCCACCGATCGCAAATTCTTCTAATCATCTAGTCACAATACAAACCCTGATATGCTTGATTCTCTAGCTGGTTCTACCAAACTCTATGAAAGCCTGACCGCAATTTATAACAAATTGTCAGCACTAGAGAAGCAGATGATCCAGATATTTGCGATCGCCTATGAGCCAATCAATCGCAGTGTATATTTTGATTGTTTACTTCAGATTGGACTTAAAGACAAGGACAATAAGCATTTTACTGCCATAAGTTTAAAGGGATATGTTGATCGCTTTTTAAAATTAAATTTGCTCACTCAAGACCGCTCTCAAGGTACACAATGCAATACCTATTTAGTGGATATTGCGTTGCGTGATGCTGTTCGATCAGGAAATTTCGAGAAGATTGTTAGTGCGATCGAATTGCAACTCCCTGTACCATCTTATGGAAGAACCGACTCACGCACTTTCAGGAGTGAGTCGCAGTTTATTCGTGAAGTGAGGATTGGGATTTATCGCCAAGATATAAAGTTTGTTACCAAGCAGTTTGAAGACTTCTATCGCTATGGCTATTCCCAGCAAAAAATCACCTTAGATGCAATTTTGTATCAAGCCAGTTGTAATCCCTTTGACTCTGAGTGGTTTCAGACCTTAAGTATAGAGTTTTATGAAATCGCTTTAGCCACAATTTTGACCAATGGAATGCTGAAACTGAAGTCTACGGATGCGGCTTTGACGATCCTGCGGCAGGAGTTTCAAGCGAAAGGCGATCGCTGTACAGATCCGCTAATACTGGTTTTGATGGAGCAGAGTTTATTGCGGGCTGATTTGCAGACCGCCCAAGAAGCATATGATCGCCTATCTAGTGACTACAAAAATGCTGGAGATGCCTTATTAGCTTGGCTGCATTTCTTGAAAGGCGATCGCGAGATGGCGATCGCGCAATTTCGGCAATCACTGAAGATGATCAAAAAAGCCACAGGCAAACGTCAAGTTTACTTTAGTGGTGAACCAGGGCTATTTTTTATATTGGCGCTGATTCAGGAAGGTACTGCTGAGAGTATGCGCGAAGCCGAAGGCTATACGGCGATTATGGCAAAGCAGACAAATCACTGGTTGCAGGTTACCTATAGTCGATTACAAAAAGTCTTGAAATTCCAATTGGGAGATATTCCACAAAAAGACTTGCTAAGTAGTGAATATATTCACAATCATACCGAAAGTCATTGTCTTGAAGCATTTTTTAGTGCACTCTGTCTCTATTGGGTAAATCCTGAAAAATCCAGAATTGAATTACCCAGAATTCTGGAACCATTGCTTAAACAGTCCGTTAATGCTGAATATCATTGGATATCAATGGAAACAGCAGAGCTATTGGGAGAACTAGCAGCCAATTCTATTCATCAAAAACATGCTCAAAAATTAAGACAAGGTAATCAAATCTCCTCAATTGTCAATTTGATTCGTCCTCAAGAGACTTGGGAACTGAGCCTAAATGCTTTATTGAATCTCAGCAAGTCGCCACAGGAACAAACAAAATCAGCCAATACTTCACCGCAGCGTTTGGTATGGTTTATTACCTTTAATAAGGGCTTATGTACGATCCAGCCGAGAGAACAGAAAATCAATGCTAAAGGCGTATGGAGTGCAGGGCGGAATATCGCAGTAAAGCGTTTGAAGGAGTCTGTACACGAGTTTCCCTACATGACTCCGCAAGATATTATCGTCTGCTCCCATGTGCAGGTCTATTCCTATCACGGATATTATGGACAGAGCCAATATGAATTTGACGAAGATACGATCTGCGCCTTGATTGGGCATCCCTTAGTGTTTTGGGAAGATTCACCAACTACTCGTGTCGATATTGCCAAGGGTGAACCAGAGTTATTAGTCAAGGCAGGAAAAGGCGATCGCCTAATTTTAGAATTTTCGCCACAATTAAAGGATGGGCAAAATTTTGTCGTCACCAAGGAAAGCCCCACGCGCCTAAAAGTGACACAGGTGAATGAATCCCATCGCCGCATCACCGAAATTATTGGCAGAAAAAACCGCCTCGAAATTCCTGTAGCCGCGAAGGATAAAGTACTTGCAGCGATTCATGGGATCTCTTCGATTGTGACTGTGCATTCGGATATTGGCGGCGGTGTAAGTGACGCTGAGGAAGTGCCATCGGATAGCAAGCCCCATGTCCATATTTTGCCAGCGGGGAATGGATTGAAGGTGGCTATATTAGCGCGTCCCTTTGCTAATGCAGGGGCATACTATCGTCCAGGGGCAGGTGGCGCAACAGTACTAGCTGAAATCGATGGGAAGCGCTTGCAAGCAACTCGCAATTTAAAAGAAGAGAAAAAGCTTGCAAATGAAGCGATCGCAGCTTGTCTGACATTAGAAAGTTTTGAAGAGCATGAGAGCGAATGGACGATTGATGATCCTGAGTTTTGTTTGGAATTATTACTGGAACTGCAAGCATTAGGCGATCGCATTGTCTTGGAATGGCCAGAAGGCGAGAAGATGAAAATTAGTCATCGGGCTGGCTTTGGTGATTTTAGGATGTCGATTAATCAAAGCCGTGATTGGTTCTCGGCTGAAGGCGAATTACGCTTGGGCGATGACAAAGTGCTAGATATGCAGCATCTATTGGAACTACTCGATAAAACTCCTAGCCGTTTTATTCCTCTTGGCGATGGTCAATTTATTGCTTTAACTCAGCAGTTTCGCAATCGACTCGATGAGTTCCGTCGTCTATCCGAGAAACATGGCAAAGGCACAAGATTCCATCCTCTCGCCGCCTTAGCTCTTGAAGATTTTGTGGATGAAATCGATGATCTTAAATCCGATAAGCACTGGAAAGCTCATGTCAAAAGAATCAAAGAAATGCGGAACTTTGAACCGCAGTTACCATCGACATTGCTTGCCGATTTACGGGATTACCAAATCGATGGATTTGCATGGTTAGCTAGGCTGGCGCATTGGGGTGTTGGTGCTTGCTTAGCCGATGATATGGGCTTAGGTAAAACCTTGCAATCTCTTGCCTTGATCCTCACTCGCGCTCCGCAAGGTCCAACGATGATTGTCGCGCCAACTTCTGTTTGTATGAACTGGATCGGTGAAGCCGCCAAATTTGCGCCAACATTGAATGTGATTGTGTTTGGTACAGGCGATCGCCAAAAGGTGTTAGACAATCTCCAACCCTTTGACATGGTGATCTGTAGCTATGGCTTGCTCCAACAGGAAGAAGTTGGGGAAATGCTCGCTAAAGTCGAATGGCAAACAGTTGTACTTGATGAGGCGCAAGCAATTAAAAACACAGCCACAAAGCGATCGCAAGCAGCAATGAATCTCCAAAGCGGTTTCAAACTAATCACCACTGGCACGCCAATCGAGAACCATCTCGGCGAACTGTGGAATCTATTTCGGTTTATTAACCCAGGACTACTAGGTTCCCTTGATAATTTCAATACGAACTATGCCAATCCGATCGAGCGATCGCAGGACAGAGAAGCCCGTAATCAACTCAAAAAGTTAATTCAGCCTTTCATTCTCCGTCGAACCAAAAACCAAGTACTGCAAGAGCTACCATCGCGCACGGAAGTCACGCTGCAAGTGGAACTAACTAAAGAGGAACTCGCCTTTTATGAAGCACTGCGTCGTGAGGCAGTCGCGAAGTTAACTAGTACCGAGGCAAATGCAGGACAAAAGCATCTTCAAGTTCTCGCGGAAATCATGAAATTGCGTCGCGCCTGTTGCAATACCAAGCTGGTCAGACCCGATATTCCTTTACCGAGTTCTAAGCTTCAGCTTTTTGGTGAAGTGGTTAGCGAGCTTCTGGACAATAAGCATAAGGCTTTAGTATTCAGCCAATTTGTCGATCATCTACATATCATCCGTGATTATCTCGATTCTCAAAAGATCAGCTATCAATATCTCGATGGTAGTACTCCCGCCAAAGATCGCAAAAAGCGCGTAGAAGCTTTCCAAGCAGGTGAAGGTGATGTCTTCCTCATTAGCCTCAAAGCTGGTGGCACAGGGCTGAATCTCACTGCTGCGGATTATGTGATTCATATGGATCCTTGGTGGAATCCTGCGGTGGAAGATCAAGCTAGCGATCGCGCCCATCGCATCGGTCAAAAGCGCCCTGTCACGATTTATCGCCTTGTCGCTAAGGGAACGATCGAGGAGAAGATTGTCGATCTACATACTCATAAGCGAGATCTGGCGGATAGCTTGCTGGAGGGTACAGATATGAGCGGTAAGGTGACGACTGATGCGTTGCTGCAATTGATTAATGAGATTTAGATAGGAGAAGAGGTGAGATCTATGAAAAAAGATAATGGCTCAATAGGTGTTTCGGGGAGGTAAAGAAAGTAGGGAGTCTAGCAAAGCACTCAGCAAAGCTTTACCCCTCCTCTTGGCATTATGAACAAACTCAAAGAAGCTCAAATACAAAGGTAACTTTTCTTGAGAAATACCACGATGAGGTCGTAACCAAGAGCGTAAAAGCGACCAAAAGCCTTCCATTGTATTGACATGAACTTCACAAAAGCCATCACCATCCTCATCTCTAGCATATTCGCCTACCCCATGACAAACAGTTTTGTGAGCATAGCCCCAATCTTGTAAAGGGTTGTAGATAGCATATTCGTCAGTGTAAACCATAGTACCAAGAGCAATCGTTGCTTTAACCAGAGGCTCAATAGAGAGTGTAAAGTAACTGCTAGTCTTGTTAAGACAAACAATGATTTGAGCATAGATTCCGCTCGTAATTGAAGCCTAAAAATATTTACAACTAGACAATCAGAATTTTAGTAATTTTGAGATAAATTAATAATAAATAATCCTATTAATGTGTCGTTATTGACAATATCAAAATAGTGATTTTTATGGCTAAAGCTGAAAACACTCGCTATATAAGCTTTTTTCTTGTGAATATTCTTTTTAGTAAAATAAGAGCGGAAAGTGAGTTTCATCTGAACCCTTAACTAACAAATTTTCTATAAGACTTGCAAAACAAACCTTTTAGAAAATTTATTGTGTTTCATTTACTCAAAAAAAGGTGGTGCGGCGCAAAGCGCTGCACCACCTTTTTTATTTTTATGTCCAAGGATCAAGTGCCTATAGCTATGAAAGCCAAGCTTTATGTAGATTTTATAAAATACATAAGTTTGGTTACTCACAATTTTATTAAAACTGTTATTTTGCAACATTTTTAGCAAAATTTAAGTGGTTTATTGAGATATTGTGGCTGTAAGTTTGGCAATTTCTTAAAGCTGTTCTAAAATTGCTTAAGCCAACAGATCAGAAAAGTATGGAAACTGAAAACAACCAACTAGTTACTAATGAACAACTTTTCTTGGCTAAAGTTGACCGTTTGGAGCAAGAAATCGAATCATTGCGATCGCAGAATATAAGCTTAAAAGAGCTTTTAAATACAAAAATTTCTCAAGGAGAACAGCTAACGCAAGCTAATCATCGTCTGCAAACTGAAATTCTTGATCGCCAACAGACAGAAACAGCTTTGAGATTACTTTTAGATAGACTCTCAAGTGAAAAAAGTGATCTAGAAATCATTCTTGACACCACTACATCTCATAGTGACACGATCGAAGCCTTGCTTTATGATCGAGCTCTGTCACTTGCCCGTGAAGTAACTATCGATGGATTGACCCAAATTGCTAATCGTCGAGCCTTTGATCAGAGATTAGACAAAGAATGGCAACGCTTAGCTAGAGAACATTTGCCACTTTCTTTGTTGATCTGTGACGTAGATTTTTTTAAGCGCTATAACGATCGCTATGGACATCCTATGGGCGATGATTGTTTGCGGGCGGTAGCAAAGACGATCGAGTCTTGTATACGTCGTCCTGCCGATCTGGTGGCTCGTTATGGTGGTGAGGAGTTTGCGGTGATATTGCCTAATACTCTAAGAGAAGGAGCCACTTTTATCGCTGAAGAAATTTGTATTGCCATTGCCGCTCTCCACATCCCACACGAAGCCTCTTTTGTCAAAGATTGCGTTTCTGTAAGTGTTGGCATATCCACAACTATGCCTGAGAAGAACATACATCCAAGAAGTCTCATTGAATCTGCTGATAAGGGCTTATATCTAGCCAAAAATCAAGGTCGTGATCGGGCTGTATATAGCAGTAACTAAAACCCAATATTAATGTTGTGTGGCAACGCCGCACGCCATTAATATTGGGTTTTAGTTGTTTTTATTTCGAGGAGATCGCATTTTCGATCTTCACCTCATTTACACAATTTCCAACCCGTTCAAATTCAGTAATATTGGTAAGAGTAGTTTCGGCGATATTTGCTAGAGCTTGGCTAGTAAAGAAAGCCTGATGCCCTGTAACAATTACATTTGGGAACGTTAGTAATCGCTGAAATGTATCATCTTGAATAACTTCATTGGACAAGTCTTCAAAAAACAAATCCGCTTCCTGCTCATACACATCGATACCGAGATATCCGATCGCGCCTGATTTTAGACCATCGATTGCCGCCTGAGTATCAATTAATGCACCGCGACTTGTATTAATTAACATCATCCCAGTTTTCATTTGGGCGATCGCTTCAGCATTAATCAAATAATGCGTATCGGGCGTAAGTGGACAATGGAGTGAAATAATATCTGACTGAGCGAAGAGTTCGGGCATTGGCACGTATTCCATTCCCATTTCTAAACAAACAGGATTTTGATAAGCATCATAGCCGATTAATTTACAACCAAATCCGTGCATAATTTGGGCAAAAATTGCACCAATTCGACCAGTGCCAATCACACCCACAGTTGCCCCATGCAAATCAAAACCAAGTAATCCCTCAATAGAGAAGTTACCTTCTCTAACGCGGTTATAGGCACGATGAACTTTACGATTGAGCGATAAAATTAGGGCGATCGCATGTTCGGCAACTGCATAAGGGGAATAAGCTGGAACACGCACAATCGTTATTCCCAAATGAGATGCAGCAGCTAAGTCCACATGGTTAAATCCAGCCGATCTTAGAGCAATTAATTTTGTGCCGCCTTGAGCCAACTTCTCCAACATTTTTGCATCAAGATAGTCATTAATGAAAATGGATATGGAAGGAAACCCTATGGCAAGGGAAACAGTCTCATGGCTAAGATGACATTCAAAAAAAACTATTTCGTGCTGATGTTGATCGTTAGCAACATTAAACGATTGACGATCGTAGGACTTAGTATTGAAAAAGGCAATTTTCATAAATAACTTGATAGAAATTTTTCTGTAAACAAGAAGGGCTCGCTTAGCGAGCCCTTCTTATTTGCAATTTAGATGTTAGCCGCCAACATTGAGAGTTGCCCTTGCAGGATCATAGGGTTCCATATCCACTTTCACTGGCTTCACATTCCAGATATCATCACAATACTCTTTGATTGTGCGATCGGAAGAGAACTTGCCAGATCTTGCTACGTTGAGAATGCTCATAGTTGTCCATTTCTCAACATCTTGATAAGTAGCACTGACTTTAGCCTGACAATCCGAATAGGCTTGATAATCCGCCAACAACATATAGTCATCGTGATACATCAATGAATCAACAAGCGGCTTAAACAAGTCTTTATCGCCAGGGGAGAAATATCCCATACCTAGGCGATCGAGAACATTGCGAAGTTCTTCATTGCTTTGATAATAGGTTTGAGGATTGTATCCTTCGGCTTTCTTCTGTTCAACTTCCGCAGCCGTTAAACCGAAGAGGAAGAAATTATCATCACCGACTTCTTCACGAATTTCAATATTCGCGCCATCAAGAGTACCAATGGTCAAAGCGCCATTCATCGTGAACTTCATGTTGCCAGTACCCGAAGCTTCTTTACCTGCGGTGGAGACTTGTTCGGACAAGTCAGCAGCAGGATAAATCAACTGACCGAGTGAGGCGCTGAAGTTAGCAAGGAAGACGACTTTAATTCGCCCCTGCACATCGGGATCGCGATTAACGACATCAGCAACTGCATTGATTGCTTTAATAATCAACTTCGCCATGAAGTATCCAGGGGCGGCTTTACCACCAAAGATAAAGGTGCGTGGAGTAATGTTGATACTAGGATTTTGTTTGATTCTCAAGTACAAACCAATAATGTGGAGTAGGTCAAGATGCTGACGCTTGTACTCGTGAATCCGCTTTACTTGAATGTCAAAGATGGAATTAACATCCACTTCTACGCCATTGTGAGTGCGGATATAATCGGCGATTTTCTGCTTGTTAGCCTGTTTGATCTGTCTCCAGCGATCGCGAAAATCTTTATCATCAACAAAAGATTCAAGTTTACGAAGTTCGTCAAGATGCTTCAGCCAAGTATCACCAATTTTTTCGCTAATTAAACCTGACAAAGCTGGATTGGCTAGTAATACCCAACGTCGAGGAGTGACTCCATTAGTTTTATTATTAAACTTCTCTGGCCAAAGCTTGTAGAAGTCTTTCAATACATCAGCTTTCAGTAATTCGGTGTGCAAAGCTGCGACACCATTAACTGCATGACTGCCAACGGTAGCGAGGTTTGCCATCCGTACTTTTTTGCCGCCACCTTCTTCGATAATCGATAGGCGCAATAGCAACTCATTGTCTTCAGGAAACCAAGTTTGTACATCTTGCAAGAAGCGATGATTGATTTCGTAAATGATTTCTAAATGACGAGGCAGAAGGCTCTCAAATAGAGGCACACCCCATTTTTCGAGCGCTTCAGGCATGAGAGTGTGATTAGTGTAAGCAAAGGTGCTTTGGGTAATCCGCCATGCTTCATCCCAGAACATTTGATGATCATCTACCAACAAACGCATCATTTCAGCAATGCTGATGGCTGGGTGAGTGTCATTTAGCTGCACGGCTGCATGATCAGCAAGGTTGTCTAGACGACCATACTTTTTAAGATGGCGACGAATGATGTCTTGCAGTGAGCAGGATACAAAGAAGAACTGCTGCTCTAAACGCAATTGACGACCTTGGGGCGTGTTGTCGTTGGGATAAAGAACTTTGGAAATGGTTTCCGATTTGATCTTGGTTGCCACTGCACCGTCATAGTCGCCAGAGTTAAAAGCTTGGAAGTTAAAGTCTTCACCTGCCTCGGCTTTCCAGAGACGTAGCGTATTGACGGTATTAGTTTGATAGCCAGGAACAGGGGTATCGTGGGGAATGCCTTCGACCGTGAAACTAGGAATCCAGCGCGTGTGTGGGCGACCGCGATCATCGTTATAAACTTCAGTATGTCCGCCAAATTTGACTTGGACGGTAGATTCGTAACGCACGACTTCCCAAGGATTGCCACATTTCAGCCACTTATCAGGAATTTCTACCTGCCAGCCCTGTTGAATTGATTGGTTAAAAATCCCAAATTCATAGCGAATTCCATAGCCCATTGCAGGGATTTCGAGGGTGGCTAGTGAGTCGAGGAAACAGGCTGCTAAGCGTCCGAGTCCACCGTTACCCAGTCCTGGATCGGGTTCTTGCTCTAGCAATTCGGTCAGATCGAGTCCTGACTCTTTAACGGCTTGGGCGATCGCTTCGTACAAGTCCAGATTAATCAAGCTATTACCAAGATGTCGCCCCATCAAAAATTCGGCGGAGAGGTAATAGACGGTTTTGATGTCTTGTTCGTGGTAGACCTTGAGGGTTTGCAGCCAACGTTGTAAGAGGCGATCGCGTGTTGTGTACGATAGCGCCATGTAGTAGTCGGTGAAGTTTGCCTGCGATCCGAGTTTGCCTTGAATATAGAACAGGTTATCGGCAAAGGCACGTTTGAGGGTTTCGATACTTAAACCTGTGCGATCGTCTTCTACCGTAATATTGCTGGTTTGATTAGCAACATTTGTTTGCATAGAATTATTCCTGAATAGTTACTTAGTCTTATTTCCGTTCTACTGACCCTAAGGCGGAGGGTGATGCCCCCTGTCCTATCCAAGCATAAACTTTGAGCTGTTGGTCATTTATTAACTGATAATTTATGTTTGAGGGGCGTAATATTTACGGTTCCCTGACATTAGCTTAATTTTTTATGAAAAATTTACCTCTTATGCTTTTGGGATCACAGGAAATGCCTCGACTAGATCTCTGCCCCAATCATCAACTGCAACGCAGAATCAAAAATGTCGAGACTTACTCTTTAAACCAATGAAATTACCTACAAAGCTAAAAAAAACAATCAGCACCACTTGGTGGATTGATAATTTAATTATTGCAGTGCTTTACTTCGTCTTAAGCGCATTAGTTTTAAAGATACCCCAATCACAGCTAGGTTCGCCAGTCTGGCCTCCTGCTGGTATAGCGGTTGGAGCTTTATTGGCAAGAGGGCGATCGCGATGGTTAGGAGTATTTTTGGGAGCTACTTTAAATAGCTTTCTTAATTCTAAAGTACCTTTTCTTTTTGCGATTTGTGGAGGGACTATACCTGCGATCGGCGCTTTAGTCTCTACCACATTAGTATTGTATTTTAACAAGACAAATAATTTATTTGGGTACGTTAAACATTTTGTCAAGTTTACTCTTGCAATCACTTTTAGTGGCACTCTTTTACAAGCTTTACTAGGGACTTTAATAGTCCTTTCGGCAGGTTTAATTCCATGGAATATTTACTTGAGTGTTACATGGGGATGGTGGGTTGGCGATGCGATAGGAGTTTTACTATTTGCGCCTTTAGTTTGTGCATGGTGGAGTAAGAAGTCAAACATAATATCGCATCATCAAACTGAGCAGAAATTTGATTATAAAGAGCTATTTTTATGCTTGTTAATCTTAGTTATAACCTCTTATTTTGCACTTATAGAAAATCAACCAATTGAGTATTTTTTATTGCCACCGCTACTATGGTCGGCGTTTCGGTTTGGCACAAGAATCACAACACTAATTACGATGATTGTTGCTATGGCTGCTGCCATAAGTACTGCCTATAAATCAGGAATTTTTTATAAGGTTTCTCAGGAGAGTAACTCTCTAATATTCTTGCAATTATTTATGGGAGTAATGCTAATTACTACAATCGCAGTCTTGGCATTGGTCGCTGAGAATAATCGCGTTGCAGAAAAACTAAAAGAGCAAGTTGTTCTCAAAGATCAAGCCTATACCCAGTTAGATCAAGTCAATAAAAATTTAGAAGATATCATTGAGGAGCGTACCCACGAATTAGTAGAAGCTAATCGGGAAATTAATTCTTTGAATCAGAGGTTAACTGTAGAAAATTATCGAATGAGTTCAGAGTTAGCGGTTACTCGAAAATTACAAGAGATGATCTTACCAAGAACAAAAGAATTAAAAAGAATTGAAGAATTAGATATTGTGGGATTTATGGAGCCTGCGGATGAAGTAGGTGGTGATTATTATGATGTTTTACAGCGCAATGGGCAAATTAAAATTGGGATCGGGGATGTTACAGGGCATGGATTAGAAAGTGGAGTAATCATGATCATGGTACAAACCGCGATCCGTACTTTACTGATTAATGGAGAAAGAAATCCTGTTAAGTTCTTATCTACAGTTAATCAGACGATTTATGAAAATCTTCAACGAATGAATTGCGATAAAAGTTTGAGTCTGATCCTTATGGATTATCATGACAACAAACTCTGTTTAAGTGGACAGCATGAAAGTGTAATTGTAATTCGAGCAAATGGAGAAATCGAAATTATTGATACAGACTCTTTAGGCTTTCCAATTGGATTAACTGATGAGATTACTGAATTCATTTTTGAAGTAGAAATCTACTTGAATTTGGGAGATATAGTCTTGCTATACACTGATGGTATTCCTGAAGCTGAGAACCAAAGCAAACAATATTATGGACTCGAACGTTTGACTCAAGTTATCAGGGAAGCCCATGAGAAACCCGTCGATCAAATTAGAGAAATTGTAATTACAGATATCCGTGAGTTTATCGGTTCTAACAAAGTATATGATGACATCACTTTTGTAGTCATGAAGCGCAAAATATAAGCGAGGTGACTAATCGAGATAATTGGCGCGATCGCAATTTTGACTTGCCTATTGAAATCCTGCAAATCATGAGTTTTTAGTCTGTATAGAATAGATCTGTGATTTAAATATACAACCGTCAATAGTTATGCCTCAAATAGCCAGTAGCTCTGGGAAAAATATCGTTTTAGTCTGGCATCGGCGAGATTTGCGAATTGATGATAATCCTGCGCTGAGTGAGGCGATCGCCCAAGTTGGGGATCAGGGGATCGTGCTGGGGGTGTTTATTTTTGATCCTGACATTCTTGATGATGGTGTGACCGAGGGTAGCAAGGTTGACTTTATGCTGGGGTGTTTACGGGAGTTGCAAGCTAACTATCGGCGGTTGGGCAGCGATTTATTATTTATGTATGGTCAGCCTATTCAGTCGATTTGTGAATTAGCCAAGGCAGTTAATGCAAGTCATGTCTTTTTTAATCAAGATGTCGAACCCTTTGCCATCAAACGCGATCGCGCTGCAACTCTTGCCTTGCAAGAGTTAGGAATTAAAGTTCAGAGTTTTATTGATATTGGTTTGATTGCTCCCGATGCGATCGCTACCCAATCTGGTGAACCTTACAAGGTTTACACCCCTTTTTGGCGGAATTGGCAAAGTAAGCCTAAGCCTAAGCCTTTTGATGCTCCCCAGAAATTAAGGGGTTTAGCTAGTTATGAAAATCTGCCTGTAATTTCTTTCCCAAGTTTGCGCGAACTAAAATTTATTAACGACATAACTTTACCGAAATCGGGAGAAGCTGAGGCTCTGCAATTATTAGAAACATTTTGCGATGGTCATGGGATCTTGCGCTATCAAACCGAACGTGATTTTCCTGCCCATGCTGGTACATCGACATTAAGTCCACATTTGCGATTTGGGACTGTGGGAATTAGAAGAGTTTGGGAAAAAGCGATCGCGGCTGAGCAGCTTGTACGTAGTGAAGAAGAAGCCACGGGGATCACTACATGGAAACAGGAATTAGCATGGCGCGAATTTTATCAACATGTTTTGTACTATTTTCCTGAACTAGAAACAGGTGCATATCGTCCGCAGATGCGAGATTTCCCTTGGGATGATGACGAGGAGAAATTTGTGGCATGGTGCGAGGGGCGCACAGGCTATCCGATTGTCGATGCGGCGATGCGTCAGCTTAATCAAACAGGCTGGATGCATAACCGTTGTCGAATGATTGTCGCTAGTTTTTTAACCAAAGATTTGATAATCAATTGGCAATGGGGTGAGCGCTATTTTATGCAGAAATTACTGGATGGGGATCTGGCGGCAAATAATGGCGGTTGGCAATGGAGTGCTTCTAGTGGCATGGATCAAAAACCTTTAAGGATCTTCAATCCTGCTTCGCAAGCTCGTAAGTATGATCCTGAGGGTGAATATATTTTGCGTTGGTTACCTGAATTGCAGGGCTTAACTACGGCTGAGCTTTTAAGTGGTAATATTCCACCGCATCAGTGCAAGAAACGTGATTATCCTTTGCCAATCGTTGATCACAATATTCAGCAGCAAAAGTTCAAGCAGCTCTATAAAGATTGCAAAGCTAGCCCCTAAGCTCGCACTTAAGCCCAGCACTCAAGTGCGGGCTAAAAGCTAAAACCCGTTGAAACGGGTTACGGAAAATTATTTTTTAGTCTGCTTCAGCAGACTTGCGCTTTTAGCCAGCACTTGAGTGCTGGGCTACTGCTACTACGTGATCGCCATTACATCTCTGCACAAATTGCTTAACTTTCGACAAATCTTTATCCCCAGCAGTCCATTCGACCCCACTTGATACATCTAAACCATGTGGATTTACTAAAGCGATCGCATCGGCAACATTTTCAGGTGATAAGCCTCCCGCTAACCACCAGTCACAAGCTGGGCGAAAATCGCGCAACATTTGCCAATCAAGAGTTTTGCCAGTGCCTCCCGCCATGTGCGGATCATAAGCATCAAGTAAAACCGCATCAACTGTATTACTAAAAAGATGTGCTTGCTCTAAACCTATTTGATCTTTGACTCGTAATGCTTTAATTAGCTTTATTTTCGGGTGAGTAGCACTTAGATGCGATCGCAGTTGATCACAAAATTCTGGAGATTCATCGCCATGTAGTTGCACCGCGTTTAGTCCAGCTAGCGCAACTGTTTCACTAATTTCACTGATACTGGAATTAAGAAATACCCCAATCAAATCGATCTCTGATAATCTGGCAATCTCAGGCTGGGCAGAGAGTAGACTAGATGTGATTTGCCCGATCGCAGTTGGGTTGATATATCGTGGTGAAGAGGATACACAGATAAAACCAAGCGCATCGACTCCCATTTGCGCGATCACTTGGGCTTGATCGAGTTTCGTAATGCCACAAATTTTGATATACATACACAATAAATTAATTCCATGACAGACTCATCCTATCCAAAGTTTATGCAGTCTCATCAACAACTAGATCAGAAATTAGGCAAGAAAATCGTGACAAAAATTTCCGCAGGCTCGGCAATGTTTATGGCGATCGCGATCGCTTGCTGCACTCCAACCCTCCCTGCCCGTGCTGCACTCTTTGATGGTCCAGTTGATCGTCTGCCCTCAGTGCAGCGTGATTCATTGCGCAAAGGGCAAACAGTGGTCACAGGTAGCAGCGGTAAATATGTAGCGCGAGTACTACTCACTGCCTCACCTGATGCAGTTTGGCGAGTTTTGACTGACTATGCCAACCTTTATAAATTTATTCCCAACATGACTTCCAGCAAGATCATCGAAAATCGTGGCACTCGTAAAGTGATTGAGCAAGTGGATTCGCGTCAAGTCTTCTTAGTTTCGATTGTTTCGCGCACCAAGCTTGCTATTCAAGAAACTGATCGCAAACAAATCGATTTTCGACTTATTGATGGCGATCTTGCCCAAATGGAAGGCTACTGGAAAATTGAACCCGTCTCCTCAGTACCACGTCGTCCTGCCAATCAAATTCTGATTACTTACACTGTCAATGCTCAGCCTAAGAGTGGTACTCCTACTGATGCGTTCTATGGAATTTTCAAAGAAGCTTTAGGTGATACATTACAGGCGATTAAACGAGAAGTTGCAAATAGAAACTAAAAAACAAAAGTGCTTCCGCTTCACCGTAGGGACAATTCATGAATTGCTCCTACGGTGATTTCAAACAAGAGAGAACTTGCTATGCAAATTCTCTCTTGCTCTCAAATTCTCAAACTTAATAATTAACGACATGATCGAGCCGATTGGATACATATTAGGAACCAAAGATGCTACCCCACTTGAGTTTTGGGTGGCGGTGAGTGATGGCAAAGTCCTTCGTCTCGATGATGTCGTGCAAGTGAAAACCGATCGCCCTGACAAAAAAGGGATTGTCAACTTTTATGGTGTTGTTGATCATGTGCGAACCATCCATGAGGGGACGCAATTTGATACAGATACATTTCTGGTTACCAATGGCAGTATGCCCGTCAATGTATCCTATGCCGCCCATATCCAAGTCACGCGGATTGAGCCTGAAGAATATTTACCGCCACAACCGAGCGATGCTGTTTATTTAGCTGAAGATGAGAACCTGAGATTTGCGTTGAATTTCGATGGCATGGAGCAGCGCATCTCCGCAGGAATTATGCGAAATGGGAGTCCTGCCTATTTGAATTATGAATTTATCGATGGGACGAAGGGCGCTCATGTCAATATTTCGGGGATTTCGGGAGTGGCAACAAAGACTTCTTTTGCTTTATTTTTACTGCATTCCATTTTTAATTCGGCGGCTTTAGGTTCTAAAAGAGCAAATACTAAGGCGCTGATTTTTAATGTCAAAGGGGAAGATTTGTTCTTCTTAGATAAAGCAAACAATAAAATGCGTGAAGAAGATCGCAATACTTATCATGCTCTCGATCTACCTGTAGAGCCATTTCGAGATGTACGGTTTTGTGTTGCGCCGAAGAAAAATACACTAGAGATAGAGCCACACCTCGATCAACGTTCTGATAATATCTCAGCTTATGTGTGGGGGATGCGCGAATTTTGTCGCGATCGCCTATTTCGCTTTCTATTTGCAGGAGACGATCTGGAGCGCGGGAACATAGGTTTTTTAGCAAGTATTGTCGAAGAACGTCTTGCTCGATTGGCGATGGACAATGACAAATATGATAAGAAGCTAGGATTTTTGCCTAGAGCTAGTCTGGACTTAGATGATACCTATGGGGAAGAAGACAAAGATAAGGTGGAAACATTTCGAGATTTGATTGAATTTCTTGAAGAGAAGTTAGTCGAGAATCCCGATCAGAAATGGCTAGGACGGAATGCTCCTGCCACTGCGGAGGCTCTAACGCGGCGTTTATGGGGAATTGCTGATGAAATGGGACATCTCATTCGCGGCGATCTACCTGCGGAAGAATTGCAAAAATATAAACTCGATCCCCTTGATGCGGAATATCAGCTAACGATCGCAGATATTAACAAGCTCGGCAGCAAAGCCCAAAAGTTTGTGGTGGGTGTATTGCTCCAAAAGCTCTTCATGGAAAAGGAAAAGCGCGGTCAATATCCCGTTGTCTTTATCGTTCTTGATGAATTAAATAAATACGCACCAAAGGAAGGTCGCAGTCCTATTAAAGATTTGCTAGTAGAAATCGCAGAACGAGGGCGATCGCTTGGCATTATCTTAATCGGCGCACAACAAACCGCCTCAGAGGTGGAGCGGCGTGTGGTTGGACAGGCGGCGGTGCGGGTAGTTGGTCGTCTGGACTCCGCCGAAGTGGAACGCCCTGAGTATAACTTCTTGACAGGTGCTTGTCGGAAGCGATCGCTATTATTGAAATCTGGCAGCATGTTTATCCATCAGCCCGAAGTTCCATCACCTTTGCTGGTTGGATTTCCTTTCCCTGCCTATGCAACGAGGTTGCGAGAAGTCCAAATTAATGAGGTTGAAGAAAAGGTTCTTAAAAGTAAAGTTAAGCGACTTTAAGCAATCGCTGTAATCTATAAGATTTATGCAAATAAACCAAGAACTCAAGTTCTTGGCTAAAAGCTCAAGTCCACTGAAGTGGACTACAGAATACTATAAATTAACCCGTTTCAACGGGTTTGAGCTTTTAGCCCGCACTTGAGTGCAGGGCTTCAGCAATTGGTATCAATGGAGTGAACTAATCGCCTCATTCAGGGTCTGACTAGGGCGCATCGCTTGATTAGCCTTATCAGAATCAGCGAAATAATAGCCGCCAATATCAACGGATTGACCTTGAACAGCGCTCAATTCTTGAATAATTTGGCTTTCCTTATCCGCCAATACCTTCGCCAACTCAGCGAATTTCGACTTTAGTTCCAAATTCTGATTTTGTTCCGCTAGAGCCTGCGCCCAGTAAAGCGCGATATAGAAATGACTGCCGCGATTATCGATACCTCCAATCTTGCGGGAAGGCGATTTATCGTTATTGAGATAGAGACTGTTGGCTTGGTCTAAAGCGACCGCCAAGATCTGCGCATTCTCATTGTTGGTTTTGCGTCCGAGGTCTTCGAGCGTAACCGCGATCGCTAAAAATTCTCCAAGCGAATCCCAACGTAAATGCCCCTCTTCGAGAAACTGCTGAACGTGTTTAGGAGCAGAACCACCCGCACCCGTTTCAAACAGTCCACCACCCGCCAGCAATGGCACGATTGAAAGCATTTTGGCACTAGTGCCAAGTTCAAGAATTGGGAATAAATCCGTGAGATAGTCCCGCAACACGTTACCAGTTACGGAAATCACATTTTTACCGACTTTAATTTGTTCGCAGGTAAATTGCATCGCCGCCACAGGTGACAGGATCTGGATGTCTAGCCCTGCTGTGTCATGGTCTTGCAAATAGGTCTTGACCTTAGTAATCAGATTCGCGTCATGGGCACGATGTTCATCTAGCCAAAAAATCGTCGGATTGCCTGTGGCTCTAGCCCGATTGACAGCAAGTTTGACCCAGTCCTGAATCGGTAAGTCTTTGGTTTGACACATCCGCCAGATATCACCCTTAGCGACAGGATGCTCAATGAGGACAGTCCCAGTCTCATCACTAACGCGCACCACGCCATCCGCAGGGATTTCAAAAGTCTTATCATGGGAGCCATATTCTTCCGCTTTCTGAGCCATCAAGCCCACATTGGCGACATTGCCCATCGTGGTGACATCAAAGGCTCCATTTTCCTGACAAAATTCAACACAGGCTTGATAAATCGTGGCATAACAGCGATCGGGAATCATTGCCTTGGTGTCGTAGGGCTTGCCGTCTGAGCCCCACATCTTGCCAGAAGTCCGAATTGTCGCCGCCATTGATGCATCAATAATCACATCGCTAGGAACGTGCAGATTGGTAATTCCCTTGTCGGAATTAACCATCGCCAGACGTGGTTGCTTTTCGTAAACTGCTTCTAAATCTGCTGCGATCGCTTCTTTTTGTTCAGCAGGTAAAGATTGAATCTTGGCATAAACATCGCCCAAACCATTATTCGGTTTGATTCCCAATTGTGCAAAGACATCCGCATATTTTGCGAATACATCTTGATAATAGACCGTCACCGCATGACCAAATAGAATCGGGTCAGAGATCTTCATCATCGTCGCCTTGACATGGAGAGACAGCAAAATATCTTCTTCCTTCGCCTTAGCAATTTCTTGAGCATAAAACTCCCGCAAAGCCTTGACACTCATCACCGAAGCATCAATTACTTCGCCTTCCAATACAGGGGTTTTCTCTTTGAGAACTTGAGTGGAACCATCGGCTGTGATTAATTCAATCTTGACTACGTCAGCCTTGGGAATTACTACCGATTTCTCGCTACCGTAGAAATCGCCATCAGTCATATGCGCTACATGGGATTTGGAATCCTTTGACCATGCCCCAACGGAATGGGGATGCTTTTTGGCAAATTCTTTGACAGCGGCGGCGACACGGCGATCGCTATTACCTTCACGCAATACTGGATTAACCGCACTGCCCAACACCTTAGAATATTTCGCCTTAATCGCCTTCTCTTCCTCGGTTTGCGGATCAGCAGGATAGTTAGGGATGTTGTAACCCTTGGCTTGTAACTCTGCGATCGCAGCCGTTAACTGTGGTAGAGAGGCGCTAATATTCGGGAGCTTGATGATATAGGCGCTGGGTGATTTAGCCAAGTCTCCCAGTTCGGCAAGGGCATCAGGTTGACGTTGTGATTCGGTTAAATATTCAGCAAAATTTGCAATAATCCGCCCAGCCAGAGAAATATCTTTGAGTTCAACCTCGATGTCGGCGGCTCTCGTAAAAGCTTGAACTATGGGCAGCAGGGAATAGGTTGCTAGGGCTGGAGCTTCATCGGTAAAGGTATAGGTGATTTTTGAGGTTTGATTGCTCATAGCGATTGGGCGGATTTTTTGCGGATCTATTACAGATTAAATGATACATGGCTTAGTTAAGCTGATTCGTATCGGTTTTATCTAGAAAATAGCCTTACCCCAAAGCCCAAAACAATCAGGATTATCGGCGATCACATCAACAAGCAATCTCTTAAATGCGATCGCTATTACTGTGAGTCGTGATTTCTAGGCGATCGTATCAACAATCTATCTGCTATAGGGTTCGATGCTATCAAACACATCGCAGAGAGCTTTCGTCCGCCCGCTACCGCGACATGTTAGGCAAACTCACATTCTCCACTCTTGCTTCAGGCAGCACTTCTTGTATTTTTTGCCGCTCCCACATGGACATTTTTCATTGCGCCCTACTTTCTTCGATTGTCTAGGTTCAGGGGTAAAATTAATCTTATTTTTTCCTTTAAGGTTCTGTGGCTTGGGCAAATCTTGCACTAATTCATCTATTTCATTAGACTGAACCCATTCGTATTCTTTGTTTATACCAAATCTTAGTCTCGGAACTTTTTGCCCAATACAAATTCCAAACCATGTGCTTGCTTTTTGTGTGTACTTTCTTTGTTCACAGTGACTTTCTAAACGTGGCAATGATATAGATTCGTGATCATCATTGCAATGAATAGTCAAACCTGATCCCCCCTCGTTCATAAGAGTTAGATCATGATGTTGACCATCTTTTCTGCCTAGCTTAATTAATTCAGTGATACCATTATTTATCATCTCAATGGCATCTTCATTCAACGAGAGTAAGGTAAATCCAAGACTAATTATTGCAGAGTGTTCAAGCGTATCTATATCCCTTATTATTTGATCAAATATCGTCCCTTTGTATTTTGTTAAAATTCCCTCAGGGGTATCTGAACCGGGAACGCCATCTCGTCTTACTAGCATCGCAACATCAAGATAAACGCATATATCATCACCAAGCACCAGCATTGTATGCTCAGCATCCACCCACAAATTCTGCTTCAAATGACAAGAAAGAATGGTTAACTCATGAGTGGAGATAATTTTTTCGCCATAAGATGTTCGTCTATTTACATAACTCAAGAAATGTAAGGGCGACTGCAACATCTCTGTCATTACATCAAGCAAAAAAACATCCATTACAAATGGAGGCTTGATATTTTCAGTTTCCTCGAATTTCAAAAACTGCCCTGCTTGGAACGAGAGAGCTGGATAATGCTCAGAAACCACACAAAAAGGATAAATTTCCTTGTACTTTCGATTAATATTTAGCTCATTTCCGCTCTTATCAATAAGCTTATATTTTTTTTCGTTTAATAGAGTGGCGCACCACAGATAAGCCTGATCGTATGCCTCCTGAATAGCTTTCTTAAAATCAGACTGTAAGCTGTTATCGTTACCTTTACGTGAAGCAATAGTCAGCTTCTTTGACTTCGCCTGTAGAATTATTGCTCTGTCGGCAAAGACGACCAATACATCAATTTCACCAGCCTTGACTTTAGAATTGTAGATATCTATATTTGTAAATACACGATCCTCACCAAATACAAGCTTCAATCTCTCAGCAGAAAAGTTTTCAGTAAATTCACCTCTATGCTGCATCGCCATAGAACGATAGGCTGCATCATCGTTAAACCAAAAAAACGGTGTTTCATATAATGCCTGCACCAAACTATAAATTTGAAATAATAAATATTCATCCCCTGGTAGTCGAATAACTGGATAGGCATTTAGAGGATTAAAGTCATCTAGGGAGTTGAATTCATCAATGCTAATGGATGCTACGAATGATTCAATAACAGATTTTACGGTATCAATTGCAATATTTGAGATGTCACTAATTTCTTGTGCAGTAAACTGATATACTGGAAGAAAAGTCCATTCGCTAGGATCTTTATCAGAGATTTCTCGCACTACGTTATTAGTTTTATAGTTTTGTAGCGATTGCAATGATGTCACGACATCAATTATTTGCTGAATAGAAAATCCTTTATTCCTCAAGAACCAATCGTTATCTTTCTCGTATTTTATCTTTGAAAGGTCTCTGTATTGAAAATCATATGCACTTTCTCCACTGTAAAAAATCGCCTCTCTCAAGACTAAGCCATCTCTAAATGGATTGAAATTCTGATCCCACACTTTACTTGGATCAAATATGTATTCTATTGACGGCTTCATAGACTCATGAATTTCTTTCAGCAAAGAATCAGTCTTGTCAATGTATCTTTTGATTGCTTCATTCGATGGCAAGTCTATATTTAGTTGTTCTTTGCAAGCAAGCCCTATAAGAGTTGATATTTCAGTTCTCACCAAAAAATCCGAGTGTCGCTGAAGCATGTCCTCTGGAGTTAAAGTATCAGCATATCTAATTGTGTCGTTCTGATAGCAAAGGTATGCAATTGCATGAAGGTATCCTGGAGAAGCGCATATTTCAGCTAACTCCGAAAAAATCTCAGATTCTTTTCTGGCTGCCTCTCTCATAAATGCTTGCTCCAATACTAGGTTTTTTGAGCGCCTAACTATGTATTATTTTGTAAATCACAGAATAAATACTCATGCAGGGTGAATATCACATAAATTATTAGATAAAGCAATTAATAAGTGTAATAACAAGATTTTTGCAGAGTAGCATCCCCTACAAGATCGGCGATCTCAGGGGAGCAATGTATTGCGATCGATATTAATGTAAGTTGTGATTTCTAGGTGATCGCATCAACAATCCATTTCTTGAAGGCGATCGCTATTACTATGAGTCGTGATTTTTAGGCGATCGCACCAACAATCTATCTCCTAAAGGCGATCGCTAATACTGTGAGTCGTGATTTCTAGGCGATCGCAAGAACAATCTATCTCTTAAACACGATCGCCTAGAACTTGTTATGTGGTTAGCGAAGCTTTAATTGATTCGCTAAGGGGAGTAGTTGGGCGACCTATTAATTGACTCAAGGTTTTACTGTCGTCAAACAATCCTCCTTTTGAGGCTCCCGTATCCGATTCCGCTAGCATCAAGGCAAGTGGCTGAGGTAAACCAGCATCTTGTAACGCACGACTATAGTCGTCTTGACTTAGATTCTGATACTGAACAGTCTTCCCAGACTGCCTACTAAGTTCAGCCGCAAACTCGCTCAAAGTATATGCCTCATCGCCTGCTAATTCATACACCTTGTCAGTGCGATCGCTTGTCAATAAAACAGCAGCAGCGGCGGCATAATCTGCACGAGTTGCTGAGGCAATTTTACCTTCACCCGCACAGCCAAGTAAAACACCATATTCAAGGGCTGCCGCAATACCAGCAGTATAATTTTCTGTATACCAGCCATGACGCAAGATAACATGGGGCAACCCAGACTCTTGGAGGAGAATCTCCGTCTGTTGATGTTCGGCAGCCAATGGCAAGGGGCTACTGTCGGCGTGCAGGAGGCTGGTATAAGCTAGCAATTTTACATCGGTATTTTTACAAGCGTCGATCACGTTTGCATGTTGAGGAACGCGGCTACCGACTTCACTGCCAGAAATTAGCAACACTTTTTCGGCATCCGTAAAAGCCGCCTCCAGAGTATCGGGGCGATTGTAATCAATCAGCCGAACTTGCACACCCAAGCTGGCAAAATCCGCGACCTTTTGTGGACTTCGGACTGCGGCTACCAATTCATTAGCAGGAACTGACTTTAAAAGTTCTTTCAGGATCAATTGCCCTAACATTCCTGATGCGCCTGTAATAACAATCATCGTTTGACCTCTTTGCTGTTTGTTTTGATGACATAAAGCAAAATTTGCTCGAACCTGCCACAATAAGAGTCACAGGGCAAAGCCCCGCAATGGGTTTTCTATTCTTATTTGTGGCGGTTTGGAAAGCAAATTGCTGTAAATTCAATATAGTGCTATACACTAACTTTTGGTAAGTACCTACAAAAAGGTAAGTATATGAATCCTCCCAGTAATCGTCAAAATACTTTGACAGAACGCCTTGAGAAAGGCGATCTTTTTGCTCAACCCTGCCCTTCTCGGGGAATCCTCAAGCATGTTTGCAGTCAGTGGGGTGTACTCTGTCTAATGACCCTTCGCCAAGGCACGCATCGATTTAGTGAGTTGAGACGAAAAATCGGGGGCGTTAGTGAGAAAATGCTCGCCCAAAGCTTGCAAACCTTAGCAGAAGATGGTTTTGTCCTGCGAGTGTCTCACCCTGTTGTGCCACCCTTTGTCGAGTACAGCCTCACGCCTATGGGAGAAGAGGTTGCCGAGCATGTTGCCACTTTGACTGATTGGATTGAAGTAAATCTACCAAGGGTGCTGAACGCCAGAGATAGACTATAGCAAGGGTTTTAAAATTTAAAATGGCTATGCTGTGAGTCGTGAGTTATGGGAGATCGCATCAACCATCCATTTCCTAAAGGCGATCGCTAGTACTACGAGTCGTGATTGCTAGGCGATCGCAAATATTAATGGGAATCTTAAATTTTTTCAAAACTACTTCAACTCGATTTCAGCATCGACGGGCATACCGATTTTAGCGAATCCATTGGAATCATCGATCGCTAGTTTTACTCCAAATACCTGCTGTGTCCGATCGCGTTTGAAATAGACATTTTCGGGGGTAAACGAAGCTTTGGCATCGATCGCCGTTACTGTGGCTTTGAGGGGATTTTTGCGATCGTGATCGGCATCGAGGAATACTAGTGCTGATTGACCGACGCGGATTTTGCCAACATCACCTTCAGGAATGAATCCGCGCATATAGACAGACTTGAGATCGACAATCCGTAAGAGCGGACGAGTTGGTAATACGACCGTACCGAGTTCGATACTGCGAACTGTAACTACGCCGTTAATGGGACTGTTGACGGTGAGATTATTCAATCGACTTTGGATTAATTGGCGATTGGCTTCGGCGGTTTTGACATCGGCTTGAGCTACAGCCAAAAGACTGCGGGCTTGGTCAGATTGGGCTTGGAGTCTGGCGACTTGAGTGGATTGGCGAGCGGGATTGAGCGTGGTGGTTTGAGCTTGTTGCAATTTGCCTCTTGCGATGCCAACGGACTGACGGGCAGCTTCCACGGCTTTTTCACGACTATATACTGCTGCTAATGCCGTGTTGTAGGCAGTTTTGGCGAGGTCATAGCGTTGGGCAGTTTCCGCACCTTCTTTCGCAAGTTGAGCATAGCGATCGCGATCGACTCTAGTTTGCTCTAATAGTGCTTTTGCCTCTTCCACCCTTGCCTGTTCTTGAGCGACAAAGGCTTCGGCAGTGGAGATCAATCCCTTGGCTTCAGCGATTTTGCCTTGGCTATCGCCTTCAGATTGCAGTACACCCAAACTGGCATCAGCAAGTTGATTTTCGATCACCGAAATCTGTAACTCGGCTTCGAGCGCTCGTTTTTGAGCGGCAACTACCTGTGAGGAAGCGGCTTGAAGTTCAGAGCGAATTTCGGCATCATCGAGGCGGACTAATAACTGTCCTTTGGTGACATTATCGCCTTCTCTGACGGTGACTTCTTCCACTCTCCCAGAGGATTTGGTGCTGACATCGGTTTCATAGCCTTCAATGCGTCCACTAAAGCCGATCGCATTTTGAGTTTGCGGACGGAAGATATACCAACTACCTACGCCGATAATCGCGATCGCACCTAACCCTAGAGCAATTCCTAGCCATTGTGGGTGCGATTTTGGCGATGGAATGTTTTCAGTTACGGGTGGCTGCACGATGGTGTTGCTTTTCTCAATCGCAGGATCGTGAGTTGATGATGGGGTCAAATTAAGCTCTGTCATGGGATTATTCCTCCTTCAAATTGGGAAATGTTTAGGTAAGCTGCTTACGATATTGACTAGCACTGACAAATAGAATCGCGGCGGCAAAGGCGAGTAGGGCGATCGCATTTCCCCAGACAACTTCTAGACCCACACCTTTGAGCAGGATGCCGCGTACAATTACCAGATAGTGATAGAGGGGATTGAACTCCGCCACATAGCGAAAGAAGAGAGGCATACTGTTGATTGCGGTCAATGCTCCCGACAGAAGAATCAGAGGAATATTCAGAAAGAAGCCAATCAGAATCGTTTGTAATTTGTTTTTGGAGAGGGTGGAAATGGTCAGCCCAATGCCCACACCGATTTGGATGTAGAGCATAGAAACTAGCAGGAATAGCAGAAAATTACCGCGAAAGGGAATTTGAAATACAAAATGACTGGTGGCAAAACAGACGAGCAATGTACCAGTTAATAAAATGGAAATTGGCAAGATCTTAGAAATCAAAATGGAAGTGGAGGCAACAGGAGTCATGAGTAGCTGCTCCAATGTACCTTGATCCTTTTCGCGGACTGCCTCCACAGCAGCAGCTAGAGTACAACTGAGTGTCATTATTGTGCCAATTACTCCAGGCACAAAGAACCAACTATCAACCAATCCAGGATTGTAACGGAAGGTCATTTGCGGTTGACTTAGTTGAGCGGGATCGATGAAGGCGATCGCTTGTTTATCCAACAGGAGATTGGCATTAAAGTTAGCAACGATTTGGGCGATATATCCTTTGGCTAAACCTGACGCATAGGCATTAATTCCATCAATGACGACTTGGACTTCCGCACTTCCCGTTTGCAATAGATCACGGCTGAAGTTGGGCGGGATTACCAGTCCCGCATCGGCTTTGCCCTGTCCAACTTGCTGGGATAGTTGGGATTGACTATCGGTGTGATAAGTTGGCAAAAATACGCGATTGGCGGTAAAGGCATCGGTTAACTCGCGGCTGATGGTGACTTTGTTTTGATCGAGGATACTCAGCTTTAAATTGGCAACATCAGAGTTGAGGACATAACCGAATATGATCATTGTAATAATCGGCGCGATCGTTAGAAATCCTACTAACTGACGATTGCGAAGTAGTTCCGTCGTTTCCTTAATCAATAACGCCCTGAGGCGACGATCCCATAAATGTGCCCATAGACGATCTAATCCAAAAATAAACATCATAGAGAAATCCTTCAATCGGATAATTGCATTCGGCGCATTCCTAACCAAGCCAAACCAAACTCCGCGATCGCTAATAGCGTCATGGCGAGGAGTAAATGCCATGTGCCAGCCCAGCCAGATCCACGTACAAAGGCATCGCGACAAAGCTCGATATAGTAGCGGGCAGGTACGGCATAGGACACAATCGAGAAGGGGAATGGCACAGTATTGAGAGGAAATAGGAATCCTGCTAAGAGAAAAGCTGTCAAAACCTTGATCGTGCCAATGCCCTGCACCGCCGCACTTTGGGTTGAGGTAAAAATAGCGATCGCTAAACCTAACTGCACCCCTGCCATCAAAAATATGGGTGTGCCGATAATCAGAGGGATGGGATCGCCAGCAAAGCCCACGCCAAAGAGAATATAGCCACTGAGGATTAGAATAATCGCTTCACCAAGCCCTACCAACACATAGGCAAGGGTTTTGCCCAATAGTAATTCGGCGGCTCCAAGGCTCGTGGCATAGAGTTGCAGAATTGTGCCTTGTTCCTTTTCACGGACGAGGGCGATCGCAATTAACAAGGGCGGAAATAATGCCAGAATTACGCCGTAGGCTCCAGGGACAATAAAGAGGGATTCTTGTCGGCCGGGGTTAAACCAGAGGCGCACCTGTGCAACAACCCCGATCGCCTTGGACTCCAAACCCGTGACTGCTTGCAGCCACGACTGACTAACACCCGCAATGCTGAGTTTAATCACCCTTGCATTCACCACGTCACTACCATCAACCACCACTTGCAGATTCGTACCCCGACCTGAAATGGCATCATTGGCAAATCCTAGGGGGATCGTAATTTGAGCTATCGCCGTACCGCGATCGAGTCCATCGGGAAAAGAGGCGCTATGAAATGGTGCGGCAATAAACTGATTGGTGGCATAGAGGCGCTCAATAAAGCCACGACTGAGCGAGGTTTGATCGAAGTCCTGAATTGCAAGGGGAATATTTTTGGCTTCTAAACGGATCGCATAGCCGATGATCAGCAATGCGGCGAAGGGCAAAATAAACGCGAGGGCAACTCCTAAGCGATCGCGCCGAAATTGTTCCAATTCCTTAAGACATTGATTCATTACTCGATTCATGGCGGCGCTCCTCCTGCCCTTTGCACTTCACCAATAAAGGCATCTTCTAAGGAAAAAGGAATAATCTGCATATCGTGAATCTCCAGATTTGCTGAATGCATCAGCGATCGCAATTGCAGAATTTCGCGATCGGGTTCGTCTAAAACCACATGGAGGCGATCGCCAAAAATGGATATGCGCCAAGGCTCAAACTGGGTGCGTAATAGTTCATAACTGTCTTGTACCTGTGCAACACCAATCTCAAATAGTTGTCCGACTTGCGCCGCCTTAATCTCACTTGCTGAGCCTTCAGCAACCTTCCGTCCCGAAACCATAAAACACATACGATTGCATTGTTCGGCTTCATTCATATAGTGTGTCGTCACTAATATTGCTGTACCATTGCGGGCGAAGTCATTAATCAATTGCCAGAACTGTTTTCTCGCCAATACATCCACGCCAGAGGTCGGTTCATCCAAAAACAAAATTTCTGGTTCATGCATCACCGATGCACCAAAGGCAACCCGCTGTTTCCATCCCCCAGGTAAACTGCCCGTCATCAGTTTTTCCTGTCCTTCCAATCCACAAATCTCCAATACCCAAGCAATTTTCTGGCGTTGTTGCCTTGGTGGAATTCCATAAACGCCGCTATAAAATTCAAGATTTTCGATAATCGTCAAATCATCATAGAGCGTAAACTTTTGACTCATATAGCCAATACGTTGGCGCAAATCAGCACTGCGTAAATTGCCCTTCTCTCCACCCAAGGAAATCTCACCAGAGCTTATTGGCAATAAACCACAGAGCATTTTGATCGCTGTTGTTTTTCCTGCTCCATTGGCTCCGAGTAGTCCATAGACCTCACCATAGCGAATCTCTAAATTGAGATTTTGCACAGCGCGAAAGTTGCCAAAAGTACGATTAAGCTGCCGTGCATGGATGGCGATCGCTGCATCAGCAGGATTGGTGATCTGCTCAACCAGTCGCTGTCGTGGAAAGACCACGAACTTAGGGATCGCGCCCTGACTACGAATCAGATTCATAAATACATTTTCTAAGGTTGGTTCCGATTGGCGAATGGTGGGATCGGGAATTTGTGCCGCAGCAAAAAGCGATCGCACTTCCGCTTCTCCCATCTCTGGTTCACGCACTAACACATCAATGCGATCGCCTAAAACCTGAACATCGACAATTTGGCTACTAGTATTGCCATCAGAAGATTCCACCACATCCAATAGTAAGCGATCGGCTTTCGCTAATTCCGATGTATAAATTTCTAGACGGTGAAGATTGAGAGCATCCTTTAACTGCTTAGGAGTTCCCATCTGTTTGATCTGACCGTCGTATAACAAAGCAATGCGATCGCAGCGTTCGGCTTCATCTAAATCAGGTGTCGCCACGATAATGGTGATCCCCTGCGCGGTCAACCCTGCCAAAATATCCCAAAACTCCCGCCTTGCGACCGTATCAACTCCCGTAGTTGGCTCATCAAGAAGTAACACTTTCGGTTCCGAAATCAACGCACAACAAAGGGCTAACTTCTGTTTCATGCCACCAGACAGCTTTCCCGCAAGGCGATCGCCAAAGCGATCGAGTTGCATCAGTTTCAGATATTTCTGACGTTGTTGCTGAAATCGGCGATCGCTAACTTGGCGGAGACTGGCACTATAGCGCAGATTCTCATCGACACTCAAATCCAAATACAGTGAAAATTGCTGAGTTAAGTAACCAATTGAATTGCGGACTTTTCGCGGAGTTTGACCAAGGATTTGGACTTTGCCTGCGGTAGCTTCCATTACGCCACCGAGAATATGGAAGATTGTCGTTTTGCCTGCTCCATCAGGTCCAATCAAACCAAAGAGTTCGCCACGATTGATATCCAGATCAATGCCGCGCACAGCCGCAGTTTTGCCATAATGCTTGTACAGTCCCTGTATGTGGATCGGAGGTAATTCCTGTGACAAAGCGATCGAGTTACTTTGGGTATAGATAGACACCATAAGTGAAACTCTACGAATTTATGCGATTATCATACTCCTCAAAACTCTTGCCTGAGCCTTTTTGGGGATTTTCTTGACTTTACTTTACATGATTTGGAAGATATTCCCATGATTAGCTTATTGAACAAGTATAATTGATTGCAGATATGACAACAAAAGTTAAGCAAAGTTCTGTATTGATTGCCAAAATTTAGCTAGAGTCAAATATAAATCATAAAAATAATTCGCTCTATGCCATTAATAATCATTAGGAATGAAAATTTATTAAAACCCAAAATTGGTTGGGGCGGCTTCGCCGCCCCAACCAATTTTGGGTTTTAATTGCATAAGTTATTTATTTTCCATTCCTTAATAATCGCCCTTATGAATAATCGTCAAAATCAAATCAAAATAAGCTTTTGGGGAAAGCAGTTTCGTAATGCTGGTCTATTGATTATTCTCTTAGTTAGCGCGATCGCCCTATCCCTATTCTTAAATTCTACTCCGATCGCATGGGGACAATCTGAACTATTAAACTTAAACAAACTGATATCTGGACGCTATAATTCCAATTCCAATATTGCCAATGTTGATAGCGCACCTGTTAAATTAGATGGTTATCAATTGTTCCTGCTGGCGGCTCCCTCAGTTAACCAAAAGTTTCCCCTTGAGCAACGAGTAAAAGGGATTGAGGAAGAACTAAATCGTGTGGCTAATAGCAATTTTGATCCTAATACCTTGCAAGTAACAACGAGTCTTGATGAAAAAAGTGATCAATCTGTAATTAACATTGACAATCGATATTTAATGACTGTCACCACCCTTGATGCTCAAATACATGGAGGAGATCCGATTCAATGGGCTAATTCTCTAACGCGAATTATCGGTGATGCATTGATTAGAGCGCATCAGGAACGTCAACCAACATTCCTACGCGATCGCAGTTTATCAGCATTAGGACTTTTTATTGCGGCAATTGCGACTAATCGCCTGATTACAAAATTGGAAAAATATTTAAAAAAACGCAAGCAAGTAGTGGAATCGCAAATTGATGATCAATTAGATGCAAAACTTGATGTAGTCCCCCTTAACGAATTGCAGCAACAACTATCTCTGAAGCAACAGTTTAATCTCGACGATCTCCAGCAGCGAATCTTGCAAATTGTGCAAATCGGGATTATCGGAAGCAGTGTTTTTGTGATTTTAGGGTTATTCCCTTGTACGCGCTGGCTCCAATCTTTTATTATCTCAACGCCTCTGCAAGTATTAGGAATTATCTTAGTCGCCTATGTCTTAATCCGTATTAGTAATCTTCTAATTGCTCGCTTTGCGATGATTATCAAAGAGAAGGATTTTATGATGTTGAAACCCTCTCAACGCTTGGAATTAAGAGTATCTACAATCACTCAAGTTTTAACAAATGTCGTCGCTATTTTTTGGGTTTGCGCTGCAAGTTTGATGGCACTATCTGTAATTGGAGTTGACTTAATCCCTCTACTAGCAGGTGCGGGAATTGTCGGCTTAGCGATTTCATTTGCAGCACAAGGATTGATTAAAGATATCATCAATGGATTTTTGATTATTTTAGAAGATCAATATGCGGTCGGTGATGTAATTATGGTGGGAACTTTAGGCGGTTTAGTCGAAAAAATGAATCTACGGATTACCCAAATTCGCAATAATGAAGGACAGCTAATTACTATTCCTAACAGCGCGATCTCGATCGTTCAGAATTTATCGAAGGACTGGGCAAGAGTCGATCTCACGATCCAAATATCCTATGAAACTGATCCCGATCGCGCCTTTGCAGTTTTACAAAAATTATCTCAGGAAATTTATGCTGAACCTGAATGGCGATCGAAAATTTTAGAACTGCCAGAAGTCTTAGGTATTGACGAGCTTCAACATTCAGGAATGTTGATCCGCATTTGGATCAAGACTCAACCGCTTCAGCAATGGGCTGTTGGTCGAGAGTTTCGCCGCCGCCTGCAAATGGTAATGCAAAAAGAAGGAATTGCGATCGGTATACCCCGTCAAGCACTTTTGCTAAATAAAGAGTTTAATCAAGATAGTTTCAAGGGCATCTCATCATGAATTATTTTCAGCGTTTTAAATTGTCCGATCTTTTTTTTTTGGATTATTTATGAGTCGTGATTTCTAGACGATCGCATTAACGATATATCTTCTAAAGGCGATCGCTATTACTATGAGTCCTGATTTTTAGGTGGAATGATTTTGCTATTGTTCGACAATTTCCTCTGGAACTTCTTCCAAAACTGGATTTGGTTCTGCTTTGGCTGATCTCATCCATGCGGCAATCATACCAGCGATCGGAATGGCAAGAAAAACGCCCAATAATCCAGCCATTCGTTCGCCAATAAACAGCGATAGAAATAGCAGCACAGGATTTAACTCTAGGACATTGCCCATTACTTTCGGTTGCACTACGTTATCCTGAATTTGACCTAACACGATGCTGGCAATCAACACTCTTAAGGCGATCTCACTTCCTTGGGAGGCTAAGACTAAAAGGGTAACTAGCGTAATTCCCAAGGTGGCTCCAATGCCGGGGATCAAATCGATTAAGCCAAGAACGATCGCCAAAAACAGGGCATAGTTCACCCCCAAAAATGGAAAAATTAGCAAGGAGGAGCCAGAGAGAAACAGCATCAACAGCAGTTGTCCGCGTAAAAATCCGATAAAACTTTGCTGAAAGGTTTTAGCAAAGCGATCGCGGTAGGCGACTGGCAATAGCCGCAGCGATAATTTCCACAGCTTTTCACCGTCAATCAGCATATACAAGCTGATAACCGCCCAAAAAACCCCGATCAAGACGCTAGAAAAGATACTTTTAACGACTCCTAAACCAGATGCTAAACTCGTTTGGAGCGTTTCTATTACTTGTCTAATATCCAGTTGCTTGAGGGAATCCAAAAATGGTAAAAGATCTGGCTGGTTCAACGTATTTCTAATCTGGGTTAGCAAACTCTGTCCCTGATTTAACACTTCCAGACCAATCAGCATGGCTAAACCAAGCAATAAAGTGACTGCCCCGATAAAGGTGACTGTAATTGCCAGTTTTCTGGGCATATAAAGCGATAGCCAGACCACAGGATAATTTAGTAGCACCGCAAAGATACTGGCTGCGGTGAAGAGGGCGATCGTAGTATAAAAATAATTAATCAGCAACACCGTAGCCCAACTACAGCCAAACAGCAGCAGAAAGCGTAGAAGGGCTGAGTTACTAAGGATTTGCCACGGGTTGGAAGATGACTTCTGGCTCATAGTATATGATGTGTGAATAGATTTAAATATCTCAGACTGACCTTCTAGGTTCCCAAAACATCAAATTTCCAAACAATATCTGACCTACCTTTGAAATCCCTTTCATATAAAAACAACAAACCTTCGCAGTTATTCTGTTGCAACTTATAGCTGTCAGCAGTTCGCCATTGTTCGATTAAAGGGGAGAAGTTAATATTTTTCACTTATACCAAAGCTTTAAGTGTGAAAGGCGATCGCTTGATTTCTTGAGTGAGTTGATTGAATACGCTACAAAATGTAACTGAATGAATAGAATCAAACTTAAATAGCTCGTTGAGAGAATTTATATTTACCCAAAGTTTCTGCTCCCCTATAGCAAAGTTATCGAGATCGCCTCAACAATCTATCTCCTAAAAAGGATTGAAATGCCTCCTTATGATTTAGCGTCACGGGCATATGCCTTCCACGTTATCAAAGAACCAATTGCAAATAGGATACATTCGACAATCATGAAGAAGAGTGAATTCGTGTTACCAGTGGCAAGTCGATAGAAACTAGCAGCGAACATTCGGAACAGTCCGAGAGCCAGCAAGAACCAGCCACAGATTGTAATCAATAGAGTCCAGTCACGTTGCCATAGGTTATGCGATCGCACAATAGCCAAACCCGCAATGAACATGAGAACTCCAGAGAGGTAGACGACTGGTGGAATCTGTTCTTCGTAGAGATGCGGTTGAATAAGCGGAAACTCTGAAGCACCTATTACCATTAGGGTTGGTCCCAGCAGTTCTCCTATATGCTTTGAGTTGGTCATGCCTCACCTCTCGATCCTGATTGGACTAAAAAACGATATTTACCCAGAGTTTCTGTTCCCCATAACCAAGTTATTGCGATCGCTGTAATCGCTAATAAAACAGCAAAGATAAACGGGTCATAATGCGAACCGTTACTTGGGAATAGATACGGACTTATATTATTCATGGAATGAAAGAGAATCATCGCAAAAACACTTTTATTAGTATTGTTGAAAATCCAAACCATAATTGTTCGCAAAAAAACTGTGCCGATACATTGCCAAAATATCCATACTGGCGTTTGATGCGCTTAGCTATAGGGAATAATATGCCATATTGCCCAAATAAAACCGATGATGATACTAGCTTTAAAAGCCCCATGCTGGTTTTGCAAAGGCTCGGTAACATAACCGCTCCAACCCACTTCTTCGCCGATCGCACCAATAAAATATACAAAGAAAAAGATGATAACAGATAGAAATGGTGTTGGCGGTTCGGGTAGTATCGCTCCTGTTATCTTCAAGTACAGATAAGAAAGTGCTGCTATGGTGGGCATGAGAAGAAGAACTGGTATATACCATTTTTTGTCTTTGATTTTTTGAAAGTCGAAAGATAGTTTTAAAAGTTCTTTAACTCCCTGAATATTTTGTTCTTTATAAACAAGAATTGCTGCCGCTAATAAAGGACAAAAAGCCATTAATGCGCTTATTGGCAGCTTTATAGGCAGTACTTCAGTTAAATCTCTAGTCATAGCAGCCAATATCCAGAATGGAATTGACAGTAACAAAACCAACAAAAAGAATTTTATAGGTGAGTGTTTTTTAAATATACTGTTATCCATTATTTTTATTCTTTTTCATATTCATGAAATGTGAAATATTAAATAGGAGATACTGTATCCCTTGCTGATCAAGACTCCCAAAATCTAGGCAGACTAAACCATCGTCGTTAATTGGGTGTACTGAAAATAACTATCTTAGTGATAGCCATTGAGAGATGCTAGGTAAGCAATATAAAGGTTTACTAGTACAGTAAGAACGAGATATTTTTTGATCGTATAAATTGATTGCATCAGGATTAATGGGAGCAATATATTTTAAATTAGCCCTCACATAGCATTCTCCTAAGTCATAAAAAATCAGAGGTTTGACGGGATAAGCTAACTCCTCTCTTGTGCCGATTACCCGCAACCAAGGGGAGCCACTACTGTCTAAAACGATGGCATCATCGGCTGAGGTATGGGGATTGGGGACTCGACCCATCGCAGTTTTGTTAAAAACAGCCGTAAGAATAGCACCTCTCTGAATGCGCGATCTTATCTCTCCATTCGGGGTGTACCGACAATTTACAGTACCTCCATTCGCTTCTGATTCTACAGACTGAATAATTAACCACTTTTGAACAGCATAAAAGCCACGGTTTCCTTGTAGAAATATGCTGCTAAAGTCTCCGCTAAGATCAGGTTTTGGCACATCGGCAGATTGCGCGATCGCCTTATCTTCAAAATTAAGTACAGAGAAAATCATTGCTACCAACAAAATTGGCAGTTTATATATATTTAGTTTTATGAATCTCTTTTTTTTATTCATGGGCATTGGAGCGGCTCCTATATTGTAGATAGACAAAATCAACAATCATCAGAAATGTAGGAGCAGCAAGCCATAACCAAAAACCAAGTAATAATTTAGTTAATAGAATTTGACTATCAGGACTACTGCCATTTGGCAAAGCAAACCAATATGCGGATATTGTTCCTAGAAAACCAACAATAATTGCGGTAATAGTAAAAGCTATAGAGAGCTGATATTTCTTCTTTACAAAAAATACACAGGAAAGCCAATAAAGTGGATTTGCTAACCAGCCGATCGCGGGTATTTGCAGAAATAACAATCCGAGTACTCCCCAAGCTGTCACTTCTATTCCCTTCATATCAATGATGATTCCTGAGTGTACTGTCTTGTAATTGACGATCTCAAAGGCAAGCGCTGGGAAAACTAGTCCCATCATATAGAGCCATAAAGATATTCCTAATAGAAATAAGCGGCGATCGAAGAAAGGTACTTTTTTCATGGAGTATTGCCTCAATTAGATTATAAAGTTCTTTAAAGATGAACATTTATGGAGAGATTCGATAGTGGTTATTCTGTTGCAATTCGGAGCTGTCAGCAGTTTGTCATTGTTTGACTAATACCAATTCACGAAAGTGTTGTCACACTTTCGTGAATTAAAAACCAAACCCAATGAGGGTTTTCAAAACTAAAAATGGCATAGCCATTTTTAGTTTTGGTATAAGTTAATATCTTCCGCTCATACCAAATCTTTAAGCGTGACAGGCGATCGTATGACTTCCTGAATGAGTTGATTGAATTGATTGATTACGATACAAAACATGACGCTTGATGCTAAATCAGGTGTATCTATATCGATTCAATGTATTTGATCCCCATAGAAAGACAACAATAACAGCAGTAATTGCCATTATTGAATAGTGAACTTCTGGATAATCAACCAACGGATTATGTATTCCATCTCTTGGGAACAAAGGTCTTCCTACATTCAACAAAGTATGAAATAGGATGCAAGCAAATAAACTTTCTCCTGTGTTGTTATAAATCCAAACAATCAGAACTCTGACAGCAACAGTACCGAGAGTTGCCCAAGCTATCCAAGTTAGTTTGTGTCCCTGTTGAATTATTGACGGGTAATGCCATACTGCCCAAGGTATACCGATAAGAATACTTGCTGATAAAGCGCCAAACCGTTCTTGCATAGGAGCGATCGCATAACCCATATAGCCAATTTCTTCTGCCACGGCTCCGATAAAAAATAGACAAAAAAGAAAAGGGATAGAAAGAAAAGGAACATCAAAATTAGTCGTAAGCGGTAATCCGATGAGGTGAATTACTATGTATATCAATAAATACATTAAAAATGGCAGCAAAGCGATCGGCAAGTACCATATCTTTTTTGTAATTCTTGAAAAGTCTAAAACCCTCTTAAACAGATTGCTAATACCAATATATCCTTCTTCTTTGTAAGTGAGAATGCTAGCCGCTATCAATGGTGTAAATGCAGCTAATATATCTGTTATGGGAATATCTAATGGTAGTCCTTTAACGTCAATTCTTGTCTCAATTATCCATAAAGGGATCGAAAGCCCATAAACAAGTAGAAAGAATTTTAAGGGTGAGCGATTTTCTAGTTTGCTGTTATTCATGATTTTTTGTCAAATAAATTTCTTTTTCTGGTTTTGAAATCATTGTTTAACACAAGGGGATTCTTACGGCTATACGCGATTCCTAAAATGATAGACACTATTAGTTCGATGGAAAAAACTGCAAATACTTTCCAATTCAAATCTAGCTGTAAGGTTCCATTATTTCCGACATATAGAGCTAATCCAATACATCCATTAAACCAAGCATGGCTTAAGATACAAAGCAATAAGTTGTTTGTGTATTTATAGAGAGTTGTAAAACTAGCAGTTAAAATTATTCCTGAAAACAAATATAATCCAAAGGGAAATGAACTTTGGACTGTCCCTTTGATCATCCATAGCGGTAAATGCCATATACTCCAAATAGTTCCTACTATAAGGATAGAGGGCAAGTAATTAATTGCTTTTTCTAATTGAGGTTGTAAAATTCCCCGCCAACCTAATTCTTCTAATCCACCTAAAAGAATGAGCAGTGGTAAGTTAATAATTATCGAGAGAATTGAGATAGGCTTATTGATACCAAAAGCAAGCCAAATCATCAATAAACGCCAAATTGTAAATAATCCAAATATCAGCCATACTTTTCCGTCTATTTTTTTACCAAAGACAAACTTAACAAAAGATGCTTCGCTAAAATCTTCCTTGAACTGTCGATAAATAATGTAGGAACTAATGACTGCTCCCCAACTGCCGATCGCGTAAGGTATCCAAAATAAAGGCTCACCATACCAAAGAGCGTTAAAATATCTGTTCCCAATGATAATAATCAGCCAAGAGAGCCAACTTATCGAAAAAGTATAAAGTAGAAAAAATCCAATTTGGTTTAGCGATCGCTTTTCTCGTTTCATATTTTTACCTTTTAGGGTATTGCTCCACTCACGTTGATCGTATAAACCAATCAACGGGGCGGCGTAGTGAAACTGGCTGCGGATAATCCTTCAAATAACCCACTCGCAAAATAAATTGAATATTCTCGCTAATGCCGATCGCTTGATTTAGCTCTTGTCGCGTTGATGATTCTTCTAGTATCTGAGTCATTGGGTGAATGGCAATATTCTTTTCTCGTACTTTTAAAAAAATTCTTTCCATTCTGCGCCCAGTCTCCAGCAATGTCGCGACAGAATTATCCTTACTGGTAATTAGAATCCAACCTGCCGATTCTGATACTTGCTGCTTAACCTTATTCAGACCCACCTCTCGGAAATCCTTATTCATCACGCTATCTTTGTTATAAAAATTGCGTACTATCCAACCAGAAAAACCTTCAATTTCCATGCTTGCTGTGGTCAGTCCATCACGATATTTCTCAGCATCCTTAGTGGAAAATCTAATCCAGTCGGATAACTCCTGCTGTGCGGGATCTCGGTATGTTTGTATACGATTGGCGACTATGGTTCCTTCGTTGATAAATTGACCTTCTTTGCTAACAGCAGGCAGATAGTGCATAAATTCTGATTCTAAATTCATAAGATATTGGAGATCTTCTGTTTTTAGCTCATCATTTAAGAAATTAGAACGCACGGTTCGGCGCTCTTTGATTTTGGAGATATCAAATGGATTTTTTGATTCTATTTTATTTAGTTTTACGGACACTACTTGCTCGTCCTGATTTGTCTTAGCAAGCAAATTCCAGTGGCAAATATAGCCAAAAGAGCTAGCAGCATATTCTAGATTTTGAATGAACGCTCCAATTGATAAAATCGTTTCTCGCTGAGTTGGGTCAACGGCAGGTAGCCACTTACTTTTATCGTTGCCAATAATCCAGTTATAGGGTTTGAGGTATTGGACAAACCACGGCTGAGCATTGTGAGCGCTGGATGCGAGGGATGCGAGATGCAAAATCTCAGCTTCGTCTGGTTTTAGGGTTACATTGCTAGAATCTATCAATTTAATATCCTTCCTTAAAAGATTGCTTTTATCGCTTAGTAAGTAACCTGTTGCCACGGTGGTAATGATTGAGCCTCCAACAATGCCAATGAATTTTGTTCTATTCATACAAAGTAACGCATCTATTAGGCAAATTAGGCTTCCATCATTAATCTGACAGGTACTTGTTTTATTTGCTGTATGAATTGATTAATTACGATACAAATTGCAATTAATGTTGTTTCTCTTTATAGCTAAGTTATGGCGATCGCACCAACAATCTATCTTCTAAAGGCGATCGCTTTTACCTTAAGTCGTAATTTCTAGGCGATCAATTCTTGCGTATATTTCTAGTTGATTGTTTCACTTCATTCAATATTTTGTTGCGCTGATAAATACTGATCTAACCAGTTGAGATCTAATGTCAACCTTATATTTCGTCTAACATTTCCTATAATTCCAGACAGAGTTATAAAAGATAAATTTCTCCTTTTTAGGTTAGCCACTCTAAGATTATCTGTCCACACTTCTTTCAATATTTGGGCTACAACTTCAGGTAACTCAAAATAGAGGTTGTTATTCATTAATTCAATTATGACCATCCCATTCTCATCAACCCATATAGGGATCACATATTCATCTCTATCGAGATTATTAATAGGGCGTTCAGAAAAAATGTGAACAGGATATTCACCGTTAAGCAAACCAAAATATGAACTTCCGATATAGCGAACTTCATCTAACAATTCTCTTATTAACTCAGCCTCATTTCTAAATATTTCTTGTAAATTTCCTCTGTGTTGGTCTGGATTCTCTAACACCAACCTCAATCCTCTTCTAATATCTAATTGCCTAAGTTCTCTGGCAGTCGTCCCTTCTAATTGGCTTAGTAAATTTTTAATATTATCAAAAAGGTAATTATGGTGGTACTGAATCAAATAAATTTGATGAGCTACTGCATAACGTTGAGCATTTTCTGTAAAGCCAGAAAGTGAAAATATTGAATAAACATAGTTATATCTTTTTAGTTTCAATGTCTGCTCACGATCGGAGAAGTAGTTTTCATTAAGATCTTTTACTACGCCAACAGCATTACGAATTACTCCAATACCCACCTTCCCATTAGAGTTAGGTGTTGGTAAATACGCTTTAGCCTCCAACGCGAGTCTAATAGGATACAAAAATGCAGGTGTATGATCATAAGCAACTAGAGCGTCTATTTGATGCCATTCCCCTCGACCCTGTGTCTCTAAACCTGATGATCCATCTCGAATTGAAGTATCTTCTCCAGATTTTAGGATTCGATAACCTGCTTTACTAAGTAGGATTAAGATAATCTCTTCTAGTACAAGCCCTCTAAGCTGTTGTTTTGAAAGCAAGATACAGTCTCCTAAATTACGCAATTGAGATTTAATTTAGACATTCAGCGTAAAATATAGCAGATCTGACCCTGAATCAAACACGATCGCTTCAACCATCTATCTCGTGAAGCCGATCGCTATTACTGTAAGTCGTAAGTTCTAGGCGATCGTTGAATAGCTAATACGATATCCATCGCAAATTAATGATCTAAATCGCGTTTAGCTAAAGCTTGAATTTCAGTGCGTAGGGCAGCAATTTCTACTTGCAATGCTTGAATGGATTTTGTACCCGCAAGTTCTGCTTCATCACTTTCCGCATCTTGACCGACAAAAAATGTTGCTAATATCGCTGTCGCATATCCACACAAGGCGATCGCATATACCGCTAATAAAAAACACAGCACCCGTCCTTCCTCAGTTTTAGGGAAATAATCCGAGCCGATTGTGGTCATCACCATCGCTGTCCACCATAGCGCCGTACCGTAATCCGCAATACCAACTGCCCCATCGGTCAGTCTGTGCTCAAATGTATAGATTCCCGCCGCACCAGCTAAAGCGACGATCACCGTTAGGGCGAACACATAGCCAATTCCTCGACGTTCCATACTAGTCCCAAGCAAGCGCATTCCCCTATTCGTTCTAGTCATGATCCCCAACAACTGCAACCCTCTCACAGCATGAACTGATTGCAAAGAGCGAAGGATTGGCACGATCTTTAAAGTTCGTAACGCAGGAATGATTAAAGAGAAAGCGATTAGCCAATTGTGATTAAGATAAAAAAGTTTGTGTGGCGCAAGCAAGAATTTTAGACAAAAATCTAAAATGAAAATGATCCAAATGGTAACGCCAATCGTCTCTAAAAGCGGATTCAAACCCCAAACTAGCTCAACTATCAGCAGTCCTAACCAAGCAAAACTCAACACTAGCATCGGCATCTCTAGCCAACCTTCCCACTGTTGCAATACTTCGTAACGTTCTCGATCTATAGCTAGATCGGGAGTTGATTCGGGCGGTGTTTTTGGTGCTGATTTTGGCAATTGGTTGGGATATCTCATAGTTGGTTGGCTGGGTGGGTCTGATGCGCTTTTAGCCTTGCGCGTAGTTGCGCGAGTTCCTGAGCCATATCTAGCACGATCGCAGCTCCAACTAGATTTAGCCCCAAGTCCCGACGCAGGCGTTGAATTTGAGCAATTCGAGAAATTTCGCGCGAATGGAGCATTGTTCCGTTTGGCTCGATTACACCTAACTCGACATAAACCTGTACAACTGTAATTGAAGTCTCTGTTAAGGATGCGGCATATTCAAAGGTGTAAAGTTGTTCACCTTCGAGGGAAACTACCATCGTTGAGAGACTTGATGAATGGCTTGTTGAAAGAACTTCGTTCATAACTTAATCTCCTCTAAGTGAATGCGTGGGTCAAAGCTGGTGTTGGCTTGGATTTTTTCGTAACATTCTTGCTCGATCGCATTCAGATCTTGTGGCGTAACGATCTGAAGTTTGGCAAATAAATCACCGCGTCCGCCTTTGGGCAATGTCCAACCTTTGCCACGCAACCTTAGGGATTGTCCCGTTTGTAATCCTTTCGGGACTTTCATGGTCACGCTGCCATCGGGTGTCGGCACATTGATTTCCGCACCTAAAACTGCTTCATCGGGACGAATTGGGACATTACACACAAAGCGATCGCCTTCAAAGTGAAAGAAGGAATGCGGTAACAATTCAATCGTGAGATACAAATCGCCACGCTGTTGAGAGAAGGGACTAGGGCGACCTTTGCCCTTGAGTCTAATTCGGCTTCCTGTTGTTGCCCCTGCGGGAATGCGAACATTGATCGTATCATTATCAAGTTGTAAGCGCTTCTGAACACCATGAAATGCTTCGGAAAAGGTGAGGACGATCGCAGCTTCGGTATCTGGTGCAGGTGCTTGAGAGCGAAATCCGTCACTGGAGGTTCGACGTTGCGATCGCCCTAGAAGATCGTTAATAAACGAATCAAAGTCTCCATACTGATCGAAGCCATTCCCAGTATTAGTTTCACTTGGTGGTGGCGCTTCAGTGTAATTAGGTTGGTTCCAATGCTGTCCAAAGCGATCGTACTTCTCACGCTTCTCTGGATCGGAGAGTACTTCATTCGCTTCATTTAGATCTTTAAACTTTGCCTCTGCTTCTTCATCCCCAGGATTGAGGTCTGGATGATGCTTACGGGCAATCTTCCGATATGCTCGCTTGATTTCTTCAGGAGTGGCGGTTTTGCTCACTCCCAAGACGCTGTAATAGTCTTTAAAGTCAGTTTTAACTGTAGCCATATTTTTTGATAAACCAAGTCTTTACAAACTGAGTCAGGATGCAATAGGAAGTGAGGATGAAAGCTAGCCAGACAAAGTAAACGGCTGGTAATGGAACAAACCCTAAACTTGAGGCGATCGGTGAAAAGGGTAAATATAAGCCGATGCCCATGATCGTAGCGGTAATCATCAGCATTGGCAAAGAAGCTCGACTCTGGAAGAAGGGAATCTTAGAAGTGCGAATGACATGAACGATCAGCGTTTGCGTCATCAGACTTTCCACAAACCAACCTGTTTGAAAAAGAGCTTGATTGTCTCTAGTTGTTGCCCCAAATACAAACCACATCAAGGCATAGGTCGCATAGTCAAAAACAGAACTGATCGGTCCAATAAAGATCATAAAGCGCTGAATATTATCAATTTTCCATTGCGGAGGCTTGGCTAAATCTTCGCGATCGACATCATCAAAGGGAATTCCCGTTTGCGAAAAATCGTAGAGAAGATTATTGATTAATATCTGGACTGGTTGCATCGGTAAAAAGGGGAGTAATGCACTCGCGCCCAATACACTAAACATATTGCCAAAATTAGAGCTAGTCCCCATCCTGATATATTTGATGATATTGGCAAAGGTTCTGCGACCTTCCATTACGCCAGATTCGAGAATTAACAAATTCTTTTCCAATAAAATGATATCGGCGGCTTCTTTGGCAATATCTACGGCAGTATCCACGGAGATCCCCACATCAGCTTCTCGCAGAGCCGCCGCATCATTGATACCATCGCCCATATACCCCACAACAAGCCCTTTTTTGCGTAGAACTTGAATAACTTTGGCTTTTTGAGTGGGAGAAAATTTTGCAAAAATAGTAGTGGTTGCGGCGACTTCGGCAAGTTTATCGTCCGACAAAGCTTCAATATCACTACCTAATAGAACATTTTGGACGGGCAATCCGACATCTTTACAGATTTTCTGAGTAATGATTTCATTATCGCCAGTTAAGATTTTGACATCAACACCAGAGCGCTTGAGAGCTTTAATCGCTTCCGCAGCAGAATCTTTGGGTGGATCGAGAAAGGCAATATTTCCCAGTAGAATCAGATCACTCTCATCGTTAATTGCATAATGGGCTTGATCGGTTGGCATCACTTTATAGGCTACAGCAATTACTCTTAATCCATCAGAGTTGAGAGATTTTTGTAAATCAGCAACTTTAGTGCGAGCGGCATCATCCATTACCTCAACGCGATCGTGGACTTTAAGTTGAGTGCAAACCTTGAGAACTTCCTCTACAGCACCTTTGCAAATCAGCACATGTTGTTTTCCCATTTCTTCGATGACAACGGACATCCGCCGACGTACAAAATCAAAGGGAATTTCATCAAACTTCTGATAGTTTTTCTCAATTTCTAAGGATTCAAGTTCTTGATCATGTTCAAGAACGGCGATATCTAATAAATTCTTTAAACCAGTCTGATAGAAACTATTGAGATAGGCGTATTTAAGAACATCGGTACTTTCTTGTCCGTAGGGATCTAAGTGTCTCTGCAAAACGATTTTGTCTTGGGTCAAAGTCCCCGTTTTGTCTGTACAGAGAATATTCATTGAGCCAAAGTCTTGAATCGCATCAATGTTTTTGACAATCACCTTTTTGTCAGACATCGCGATCGCACCTTTCGCTAAATTGGCGGTGACAATCACAGGCAGCATTTCTGGGGCAAGCCCCACAGCTACCGATAAACCAAAAGTAAACGCCTCGACCCAGTTCTTTTTAAATATGCCATTAATCAAAAAAACTAAGGGAGCCATGACCAACATAAAGCGCAACAGCAGCATGGTTACACCATTGACACCTTTATTAAAACTTGTGCGGGGCTTGCTACCACTGACAGTTTTTGCTAATGAGGCAAGGTAAGTATGTCCGCCAGTTTCTACGACCACCGCTGTTCCTGAGCCACTGACTACCGCCGTACCCATAAAACAGAGGTTGGCTAGCTCTAGGGGATTTTTCTCATTGCGATCGCTTAGGTCTACATGCTTTTCGGCAGGGAGAGACTCCCCCGTGAGAGTTGACTGACTCAGAAATAGATCCTTCGCCTCAATCAGTCTGATATCCGCAGGAATCATATCTCCTGCGGATAGAAAAATAATATCTCCAGGCACTAGCAGCTTTACTTCAATTTCTGCGCCTTTGGTTATGGCTTTGACATCTTTAGATGGGGATGCAGTCTCTCTTTTATCATTTTGACTATCATTCTTGCGATTAACAGTTGCCTTGGCACTCACCATTTCCCGTAATTTTTCGGCAGCTTTATTCGATTTGAACTCTTGCGAGAACCGCAATAATCCACCAAAAAGTACCATTATAAAAATGATCAAAGCGGCGGTTGTACTTCCAGTAAACAACGAAACGATCGCTAAAACAATCAGTAAAAGCGAGAGAGGATTAGTCACTGTTTTCAACAGTTGTACATACCACGCAATCTTCTTCTCACGAGCAATTTCATTTAGTCCATATTTATCTAACCTCTGCTTAGCTTCAGGTTCGCTCAGTCCCTCTAACTCAGTTTCAAATAAGTGGAGAACTTCATCCACATTGCTCTGGGCAATGCTGATGAGTGACGCGGATGAATCCTTAAAGGTGCTAGGCTTTTGGCTTTTAGATGAACTTGTAGTCTGATTTAAAGTCTGCATAAAATTTTTCAATTTTTCAGTGTCGCTAAATCGTCAAGATTTGGCAAAGTTCTCTCTTGTTTTTGCTGCAATCTGATGATCTGTCATCTTGTCAACCGTCTCGATACCAACGATGCGACTATCGAGATTGTTCTCTTTAAGCCGTTCTTTGAGTTCGTCTTTTGCCGTACTTGGACCAAATATCAGAATAGATTCAGCGCTACCAATAGAGTCAATAACCTTGTCATAGTAGACATTTAAACTTCCTGTGAAAGTTCTCTGGAGGATATCATCAGCAGGGACTTGAACTGGTTCGTATGTACCTTTAAGAGGTGAGTCACCAGAACGCCGAGGCTGTTTTTCAACTTCTGATTCTATCTCTTTTATCTCTTCCCCTTTCTCGGTAATAGATACGACAACAGCTTTTCTATGGTCAATCCACAGCCCTACTTTATTCTTACTCATCGACTATCTCCTTTACTGAATCGCATTACATATCGATTAACATCGCATTGTGTTGTTTGAGATCCTGTACGTTCAACGTATAAGTTAAATGGATAGTCTGAAATTCTCACAAATCTTTACAAAGACTTGTGTTGAGGGGAGAGGGAATGGAGATGCAGTAAAACCATTGCTGTTAGAAAGATGATTAATTGCGTTGCCACAATCTTATTCACGTAAAGATTTAATACAGCTCACACTAATCATACAATTCATGCGATCGCATATACATGATTTCAAGCATCCTCATAACAGAATGGTATCAAGTAGAAAAATGTTTGATTTCGTCTAAACATTTTTAATTGGAATTCAAAAAAGATGACTTAAGAAACCATTTAAGAATTACTTTCTGCGGTCAAAAGCTCTAAGAGATCCCCCTCAATCCCCCTTAAAAAGGGGGAAGAATTTAATTCTCCCCCCTTTTTAAGGGGGGCTGGGGGGGATCTAGACAATTCTTAAATGGTTTCTAATATTGCTTGCCTATTTAACGACTAAATCTCTATTCAAAAAAAATTACAATACTTAGCGATTAGGAATCGAAGATGTTAAATAAAGCCAAAACACTTAATGGGTATAGTTTAAATAGCCTTGATGGTGAAATCGGGAAAGTCAAAGAATTCTACTTCGACGATCAGTATTGGACAATTCGCTATTTAGTCGCTGACACAGGAAACTGGCTTACGGGGCGGCAGGTACTGCTCTCTCCCTATGCGCTGGTTGCAGTGATTAAGGAACAACATGACATCACGATCAATTTGACTAAAAAGCAAATTGAAAGTAGTCCTTCCTTGAGTAGTCACAAACCTGTTTCCAAGCAATTTGAAATGTCCTACTTTGGGTATTATGGATACCCGATGTATTGGAGTGGTTCATATATGTGGGGAGCCTATCCATACATTCAGCATAACCCCGAACTATCGACGGAAATAAATCGAGAAGAGAAATCGTGGGACTCCCACTTGCGTAGCACCGATGCGGTGAATGGCTATCACATCCAAGCCACAGATGGCGAGATTGGTCATATTGAGGACTTTATTATTGACGATGAGACATGGACGATTCGTTATCTGATCATCAATACAGCCAACTGGTGGTCAGGGAAAAAGCTCCTACTTTCACCGCAATGGATCGATCGCGTTAGTTGGGATGAGTCAAAAGTATTTGTGAATCATTCTCGCGAAACTATCAAGCGATCGCCAGAATATACAGACGAGTCTCTACTAACTCTGGATTATGAGACTAAATTGCATCTTCATTACAACCGACAAGGATACTGGGTAGAGGACTTAATTGCCAACGAGCCTCCCCACACAATTGGAATCGGTGTTACACAGGAAGCTTAAATGATGGAAACCAACCCGAAATGAATGTTCAAGATTTGATGGAAACTGCAAAGTCGCTTGTTGCTAACAATAAGGGTCTATTGGCAATGGATGAGAGCAATCCCACCTGTAACAGACGATTCGCAAAGTTAAGCATTCCCCAGACCGAAGAATCTCGACGGGCTTATCGAGAGTTAATTATCACCACGCCCAGTCTTAGTGAGTACATTAGTGGCGTGATTCTTTACGATGAAACGATCCGACAACACAAGAAAGATGGCACTTCTTTTATTAAGGTGCTCTCCGATGCAGGAATAATTACGGGAATTAAAGTTGACATCGGTGCTAAGGATATGGCAGGTCATCCTAGAGAAAAGATTACCGAAGGTCTGGATGGCTTGCGCGATCGCCTCAAGGAATATTTTCAAATGGGTGCGCGTTTTGCCAAGTGGCGTGCGGTGATTACTATTGCTGATGGCATTCCCAGTCGGGGTTGTATCGAAGCCAATGCCCAATCGCTGGCTCGCTATGCGGCGTTGTGCCAAGAAACTGGACTGGTTCCGATTGTCGAGCCAGAAGTGCTGATGGATGGAGTCCATAGTCTGTCACAGTGCAGCGAGATTACAGAGGAAGTCCTGCGAACTGTCTTCAACCAACTCTACACACAGAGGGTAATGTTAGAGGGCATGATCCTGAAGCCCAATATGGTGCTTTCGGGATTGACCTGTTCTCAACAGGAATCGGTGGACGAGGTGGCTGATGCTACGGTGAACTGTCTATCACGGGTAGTCCCTGCTGCTGTTCCGACTATTGCGTTCTTGTCAGGTGGACAATCTGCTGAACTAGCCTCGGCTCGATTGAATGCGATGAATTTTAGATTCAAATCGCGATCGCCTTGGGCATTGGCATTTTCCTTCGCCCGTGCTATCCAGCAACCAGCTTTGGAGATTTGGCAAGGTAAAGAGGCGAATGTATCAAAGGCGCAGCAGGCTCTGTTACATCGAACTAAGTGTAACTGGGCAGCATGTCAGGGCGTATACAATGCTGCGATGGAAGGAGTGGGAACATGAAAAAAAGCATATTTCTCCCTTGAAGCCAAGCTAGCGGCGTAGAAACAAAAATTGTGACAGCTTAATCTCAACTAAAAATTAACCCCAAGGATAAAGTCAATGGAAATATCAATGTCCAAGGTTCATCAAACCACTTACAAAGGGATCTTTCAGCATCCGATCGCCCATAATTTGCAATGGCATGACGTGCGGTCAATGCTTGAGGCAATAGCTGAAGTAACTGAAGAGCATAACGGCAATCTCAAATATACAAGGCATGGCGAAGTGCTAGTCCTCCATCCTCCCAAGCATAAAGATCTATCCGATACTAGAGAATTGATGCAGATTCGGCATTTTCTGGAACGTTCCAGTGTGCCTGAATTGGCAGATCCAACTGAGGATGGAAACCATTTGCTAGTTGTAATTAATCACCGTGAGGCTCGGATCTATAAAACAGAAGTGCGAGATTCAGTGCCTGAGGATATCATCCCTTACGACCCAGATGGAACGCACCGTCATCTCCACAATCTGCATGACAATGCTAAGGGGCAACCTGAACTTAAGTCTTTCTATGATGCGATCGCCGCAACCTTAAAAGGTGCGGAACAGATTTTGATCTTTGGTAGCTCAACTGGAGCCAGCAGTGCTATGGATTATCTAGTAGATGAACTCACGGAAAATCATCCCAATATTGCTAATCGCATAGTTGGGGCGATCGTGGTCAACGAACAACATCTCACTGAAGAGCAACTATTAGCTCAGGCACGGGCATTTTATGAAGCAAATGAAGCCAACAATTCACCTAAGTAAGTGGGCTTAATTCAATATAAAACCCAAGAAACCTGTGGCGCACGCGCAGCGTGCGCCACAGGTTATGGCTCTAGCTTTATATTCAATTGTGCCTAGCTACTCAAGTAAGTTTATCTAAACAAATAATCAGGAGAAAAACCGATGAAAACGAATGCCTACGCTGCCCAAAATGCCACAACTCCCCTTGCACCCTTTAGCTTTGAACGCCGAGAACTTGGCAAGCATGATGTGCAGATCGAAATTCTATATTGCGGCGTGTGTCACTCCGATTTGCACACCGTCCGCAGCGAATGGAGCAGTACTACCTACCCTTGCGTCCCCGGTCACGAAATCGTCGGGCGGGTCAAGAACGTTGGTGCGAAGGTCAATAAATTTAAAGAAGGCGATACGGTTGGGGTGGGTTGTATGGTGGATGCCTGTCTTACCTGTGCTAACTGTAAGGAAAACCTAGAGCAGTTCTGCGAAAACGGTACGATTTGGACTTACAACTCTCCCGACAAACACAATGGTGGAATAACCTACGGTGGATACTCCGAAAGCATTGTCGTGGATAAAGATTTTGTGCTAAAAATTCCGAAGAATTTGGATCTTGCGACAACTGCTCCATTGCTGTGCGCTGGGATTACGACTTATTCGCCCTTACGCTATCACAATGTAACCAAAGGACAGAAGGTAGGCGTTGTCGGACTCGGTGGGCTAGGACATGTTGGGGTGAAATTGGCTAAAGCCCTTGGTGCTAATGTCGTCGTCTTCACTACCTCCCCGAACAAAGTTGAAGATGCGCTGCGGCTCGGAGCAGATGAAGTCGTCAACTCTAAAAATGAAGACGAGATGCAGAAACACCTAAATAGTTTCCACTTCATTCTTGACACTGTTTCCGCAAAACATGATATCAACGCTTACCTCCTGCTGTTGAGACGGGACGGCAACCTCACTCAAGTCGGAGTACCACCCGATCCGCTTTTGCTTTCGGTGGGTAGCCTAATTTTCGGTCGGCGTAGTATGAGCGGCTCTCTAATTGGCGGCATTAAAGAAACGCAAGAGATGCTGGATTTTTGCGGTAAGCACAATGTTACTGCCGATATCGAACTTATTCCCATCCAAAATATCAATGAAGCCTACGATCGCCTCGTGAAAAGCGACGTGAAATACCGCTTCGTCATTGATATGGCTTCGTTAAAACAAGATTGATAAACCTTTACGACTGATAACGAAATGAGTTGTGAGAGGCGCACCCTGCGGGTGCGCCTCTCACAACTCATTTCGGATTGCTATAGTTCAGTTTGAAGCTTTAGTGAAAGCGTTTAAGTGAGTTTATCCACACAAATAATCAGGTGAAAAAACGATGAAAACGAATGCCTACGCTGCCCAAAACGTCACTATTCCCCTTGCCCCCTTTATCTTTGAACGCCGAGAACTTGGCAAGCATGATGTACAGATCGAAATTCTATATTGCGGCGTATGTCATTCCGATTTGCACACCGTCCGCAGCGAATGGAACAGTACTACCTACCCCTGCGTCCCTGGTCACGAAATCGTCGGGCGGGTTACCAACGTTGGTGCGAAAGTCAATACATTTAAAGAAGGAGATACGGTTGGGGTGGGTTGTTTGGTCGATTCTTGCCTTACCTGTGCTAACTGTAAGGAAAACCTAGAGCAGTTTTGCGAGAACGGTACGATTTGGACTTAGGAATGAAAAATAAATAACTTATGCATTTCAGTTATTTTGAGGAATGGCTCTATAATTCCATTTAGGAAGATATTCATCAAAAA